>JAFNAU010000145.1 GCA_017860335.1 Bacteroidota bacterium | reverse complement strand
GTTATGTGAACTTTCTAAACCATCAATGCTTATTGTGAGTGCTCCAAGTCCTGCATTTAAGAGAGAAATATGTTTCTCGTTGTCATACAAATAACCATTTGAAACCATACTCCAGCGCATTCCACGTTTTCTGATTTCCCGACCGCAAATTTCAATGTCTTTTCGTAAAAGGGGTTCTCCTCCTGTCAATACTACCGTGAAGTTTTCTGAAGGTGTTTGAATCGTATCAAGAGCCTTTAGAAAGTCATCAAGAGGCATGTCTTTATAAAAACTGTCTTTCGAGCAATCACTTCCGCAATGTCTGCAATTCAGATTACACCTTGTCGTACATTCCCAAAACAGATAATTGAGTTCATGGTACTTTGCTTCCGATTTTTTGAATTTCCGAAACAAAGCTTGTTTTAGAATTGAAACCATTTACTTATTCTCTAGTTCAATGTTCAGATATACTTTAGGTTGCTTAGACATTAGTACAGAATCATTGATTGTAACCAATGTGTCTTTGTTGGAAAACGAACCATTATGATCAGAGTCTATGTCTGTAAAATTGATTTTTGCATTTTGAAATCTCTCAATGTAAAATGAGAACTTTCCATTTTCGTCAGTATTCGTGTATTGAACTTTGTCGGCGACCGAAACCTTAATTCCTTGGATAGGAAGTCCTGAGGTTTTTGATTTCACCTGTCCTTCAATTAATAAATCATTCCCAAAGTCTTGTGGTGTACCGTAGCAAGCTTGAAATACAAAAGCAATTGAGGATAAACAAAGTCCTCCAATAATTTTTCTTTTCCAGTCTCTTTTCATAATTTTAATTCTAATTTAGTTGTACAATATTGGTTTTTCTTTTTTTGCAATAACCGCTAACATCTTTGTGTGCACGCCATTCAATTTGTATATACGCCATAGTATGTCGCATTTATTTACCTTGTAAAAATGCGATTATATCTGATATACAGTGATTGGCAATTTATAAGGCTGCTGAATGCGTGGAGTATATATAAAATGTCAGATTGCAATGATAATAAAATGTCAATATGAATTCGTAAAGTTAATGTAAAATATTATTAAATGCAAAAATGCCTGTAAGACTTTTAAACAACTTACAGTACAAGTAAATGACTATGGGAAGAGGGTTTTGAACGGTTATTGCTTTGTATTCCGCAGACTGGATAGTGGTTGTAATAATGCACGAAAGTAGATATACACATGGCATACCTATTAACGGATTGATTCTAAAGCACAGAGGGATGGGAGAGTGGTGTCGTGTTTCCCGGCATTTACAGCTTTTCTACCCCGCACACATTCAGGGTAAAATCATCTACTTTAAACCGGACATCAAATCCGGCGAATTCTAATCCATAAATCCGCTCCGGATCGTTCTGATAGGATGGCCGCGGATCTTGTGCCAGCACATCCAGAAGTCCCCGGTGCAATTGAGTGGGAAAAAGATTTAGCAGATCCTCCGGAAAGTTCACTTCAAGCTTATATTCATGGAGTGTATCGGTAAATCCTCCGAAAGCATCGGGATGACTGTCAGTGAAGGGCAGGTAGGGTTTGATGTCGTATATAGGCGTATTGTCCATCATATCGGCTCCCGAGATGTAAAGAACCGTTCCGAATTCAGGATGTTTACTGACAGCCTCGAGTTTGACAGAAGATAGTCCGATGGCATTCGGTCTGAAAGGAGAGCGGGTGGCGAAAACTCCCATTCGACGGTTACCCCCAAGCCGTGGAGGACGTACCGTGGGCGACCATTCGTCACGTTCGGCTTCCGAAAATCCCCAGATAAGCCAGATATGAGAAAAATCCTCCAGTCCGCGCAGCGCGTCGGGATTGCGGTATTCGGGCTCGAATATGATCATGGACTTCAGAGTGTCAATCAATCCACTCTGACGTGGAACGCCGAACTTGGTCGGGAAGTCAGTGTGGATGCGGGCGATGATTTTGAGTGCTGTTGTTTTCATTCGGATAGTCGTTGAGGTTATTCGCTGCACAAAATTAAAAAAATATTGTTGCAGCAATGAGAATTCTATACCCGAAACTGAACTTTAACCGGCGAACTTATTTCCGAACAACGATGTTATTCTGATTGATTATTGTTCTGTATAAACCGATAAACAGCAGGTGGCAGGGAGTATGCAGGATTAAACTATCAGGAGAAATAAATTAAAAGATTTTTTTACTATTGTCCGATCTTATCTTTCACATCTTACTACAAAGATTTAGCCACTTCCGACAGGTCGGAATGTACCATCTGTGGTTGTTTTTACAACAGCGTTGCAAAATATTTGTAGCGATTTGATAACGGCAGAAAAGCAAGCCCTGGCAGGGCTTAATATTCTTATTTGTTTCGATTACGTCAAATTACAAATGTTTTTCTGTTTTTTTATCGGACAACAATAAAAAAGAATTCAATATTCCATCCATGAAGACTATAGCCGAAGAAGCCGTTATGATCCGTGATGCTGATCAATCCGATAATGAAGGACTGCTCAGTCTGGCAGCTTCATCAGGTATGCGAGGGAAGTTTTCTTTTCGTGTAGAAAGGAAACCTGATTTTTTCAGGTTGTTACAGCGAAAGGGAAATTATCTGGTAAAAGTCGCTGTGGCGGAGGGAAGGATTGTTGGCTCCGTTTCGGTGGTGGAAACAAATGTTTTTATCGGAGGAAAATCCTGCAAAGCATATTATGCCTGCGATTTCAGAGTTCATCCAGATTACCGTGGTTCAGGACTGGGCGTGAGACTTGTAGAAGAAGTCTACCGGCAATCGGTGTCGCAGGGGGCGGATTTGTTTTTCGGAGTGATGCTATTGGGCAACAGGGAAGTTGCATCCTATTTGTCGGGGAAACTCAGAACTGTACCACCCATAGTCGCGGGAAGTGTTTTTCGCGTGTTTCAGATTATCCCTTCTGCTACGGAAATAAAAAACAGCAAATACAGGATTGAAGCTGTTGATGATTTCCGGTATGAGTTATTTTCGGAGGAAATGAAGCTGTACGGTTTTGCACCCAATTATCCGAATGATATTTATAAGGACACCCGGATATGGTGTGTCACCGAAAACGGGGTTGTTGTTGCCGCGATAGCAATTGCCGCTTCGGAGGAATTAAAACAGGAAGTACTGGTGGATGTGCCGGGATATATCAAACCCCTGATGAAGTTGGCAGAACAGGTGAAATGGACAAACTCACGGATGAATCTGCCCCGACTGAACGGGAACATCCGTGTTCTTTACATCCGCTCGTTTTACATCCGCGATGAACATCAGGAAGCCCTGAGGATTTTAATAGCTCATGCCCGTAAACAGGCTTATAAGCAACAGTGTCATTTTCTTACGGTGGGTATAGATGAACGAAGTAAATATCTCCGGTTCTTCAGTTCCTTCCCGAAGTTCACACTGAAATCGGGACTTTATTTTTGCAACAATGGGATGTCTCCGGATGTTTTTGACGCGTTGCGACAGGGTGTTTCGTTTATGGATTATTCTCTGGTCTGAAAGCCTGCGGATTATTTTCGGCTCAATGCCACCAGATTATAGAACGGAAATCTGTCCGTTGTTGCTGCTGATATTGCTGCCTGCTCATCTTTATCGAACAAATCACCATAACTATCCCTGAAATAATTTTTCTGCAAATAGCGGTAACAAATTCTGGTTCCGGGATTTAGCCGCTCCTTCAGGAGTCCGATTAATTCTTTAAATTCGGTTTCACCGGTCCAGTCACCAAGATTTGAAATGTGAATTTTGTTATAATAACCCATTTCTTTCCGTGTCAGTTCGTCCCGGAAGGATGAATGTATCAGTTCGAAACGTGTGAGATTTTCAAGCAGTCTTTGCTTGTTTTCCGGTTTCAGGTAGGGTGGAAATGCCCGTTCAGTTTTGCATGCACCCGTGAGGAAATACTGGAGAAAATAATTCTCTGATGCAGGAGTGGCGGTGCAGAAGTTCCGGAATTTGGCGTAAAACCGTTCGCCGGTTGTGCCGTCGGCATGTATGAGCGCCTGGTCCTGCAGTCCTCTTTTTCGGTAAATAGCGGGATGAAAAACGACTTTGAAGAGCAACTGGAGGCTTTTACGTCCGGCAATTTTTCGGTCAAAAATTTCAGCCTGCTCGTCGGTTGTGTGGCAGTTGATCAGATCGAAGATGTTTTTCTTTCCGATAATTGCGTACAGCAGAAATCGCAGTTGATTGATGTAATATTCAAATCTTCCCGAATTTATTACGCCCGTCTTCAGGTATTTCAGATTGCTGTCCCAAAAAGCAGCTTCCTGAGGCGTGAGATGAGGCCGGATTTGTTTCCGGTAAATTTCCTCCCTGGTTGCTGTATCAAGTTTTCCGTACCCGAGAAACCTGCCGTTCAGTGGAAAATCAAGCTGTAAAGCGGATGTAAGTTTAAGTTTTGTCAGGTAGATCTGTTTTTCGGAAATATCAACAGCTGTCAGCCGTATGTTGTCGTGTGTGCTGAGGATACAAAGCGGAACTTCACCGGCGCTTGCCAGCGACAGGATAAGATCTTCTTCTCCAATTTGGAGAATTTTTTCTTCTGTGTGAAAATCTTCCTGCGAGATGCCGAAATCAACTAAAAATGCCATTCTTCATATTGTTTAAATCATCAAAATGTAAGATACGGTAGTTTGAATATAGCAAAATTCCAAATAATGATGTTCGAACTTAAATCCAGAAAGGACTCCCCGTAGTGGGTTGTCAAATCAAATCTGCCGGATATTTATACAGCACAACTTTTCCGTTGGACGCGTCTATTTCGTTCCAGTCGTTAGTATCGAATTCAATAACGACAACTCCCGCTGTAGGCAGTCCCTGACCAAAACCCAGGGCGAGTGTAGCTGCGAGCCACGAAAGTGCAGGATTGTGACCAAACAGGAAGACCGAATCTGTTGGTTTTGTATCGAGGTTTAGCATCTCCCTGATTTCCGGAACATCGTAGCGGCCATACAGGAAACTTTCCTTCACGATCTGCTGCCTGTCGACTGAAAACTCATCGGCGAAGATGGAAGCTGTTTGTAGTGCCCGTTTGGCGGGACTTGAAATAATCAAACCGGGCTTAATTCCCCTGGCATGAAGGTACGAAGCCATTTCGGCTGCATTCCTTTTTCCCCGTGGAGTAAGTTTACGGTCAAAGTCGGATTGTGTAGGCTCTGGTTGTTCGGCTTTGGCGTGACGGACGATGGTAAGTATTTTCATGTGATTTTATGATTTAAGTTTTAAGCAATGTTCTTTAGTCGTTGAACTAAAATACAAAAGTAAATATCTTTTATAGAAATAACATCTCAGCAATTATGTTTGTTGTATTCAGCTATTCAGTATGTATATTGTGTGTTTTCGGTAAAAAGCCAAACGGCAATACAAATAAATGTATTGCCGTTTTCAGTTGTCCCACCAAGATTCGAACTTGGACAAACAGATTCAGAGACTGGTATGCTACCATTACACCATGGGACAGTTTCGGACTGCAAAATTACATAAATTTTTCAAATTGCAAAAGCCGCGATGCGGTGGTGGTTGCCCGCGAACTCCTGGGCAAAACTCTGGTGCGGTTCCACGAAGATGGTACAAGCTGCCGTTACCGGATTACAGCTACTGAAGCGTATCTGGGAGGGGAGGATTTAGCCTGCCATGCCAGCAAGGGACGTACACTGCGCACCGAGGTCATGTTTCTCCGGGGCGGCAAAGTTTATGTGTATCTGATTTACGGCATGTACTGGATGCTGAATATCGTTACGGGCGAAGAGAATCATCCACAGGCAGTGCTTATTTGCGGTCTCGATAATGTGAAAGGCTCGGGCAGGGTTGGAAAACTCCTGAGAATAGACAAAAGCTTCTACGGGGAAGATTTAACCCGTTCAACACGCATCTGGCTCGAGAACAGCGAAACATACACGAATTACATCACCAAACCCCGTGTGGGAGTGGATTATGCCGGTGAATGTTGATTATTTGAAGATAACTTATAATTCATAACTCGTAATTCAAATTTCTAGTTTGGATAAAACTGAAACTAACCGGATGATCTGGATTCATCCGGTTAGTTTATAATATCGAAACGTGAAAGCTGTAACGTACAACGTCTTCTATTTTTCCAGGAAATTCGGGTACATATAGTCGGTTGGCGAAACAAAAGTTTCTTTGATACATTGAGGTGAAACCCATCGCAGCAGGTTGAAGACCGATCCAGCTTTGTCGTTGGTACCCGAGGCTCGTCCTCCACCGAAAGGTTGCTGATCAACTACAGCGCCCGTAGGTTTGTCGTTGATGTAGAAATTACCTGCCGTATGTGTCAGGCGTTTG
>JAFNAU010000144.1 GCA_017860335.1 Bacteroidota bacterium | reverse complement strand
GGTATTATTGAATAAGCATTCACAAACACAAATATAACGATCAATCAATTGTCAGCCCTGTCATTCAACGGGGTTGGCAATTGATTTTTTATTGAAAATCAATTTACAACAACTTATTAAGTTCACGAACTGTTATAAAATCACACAAAACTTATCACAGCAATCTGAACCTTATTTTACTTTTTATCATTTTGAATTTTCCAACTTATTTATAAAATAATGATTATTGTATCTAATTTAGCCATTCAATTTGGCAAACGCGTATTATTTTCCGATGTAAACCTCAAATTCACGGCAGGCAACTGCTATGGTGTGATTGGCGCCAATGGTGCCGGAAAATCAACACTTATCCGCATGCTGAGCGGTGAACTTGATCCGACACGCGGTAACATTCAGTTTGGACACGGAGAGCGTCTTTCGGTATTAAAACAGGACCACTTCGAATTTGATGAATTTACAGTCATCGATACGGTGATGATGGGACACGATGTGCTCTGGAAAGTGAAGGAAGAAAAAGATGCAATTTATCTGAAAGAAGACTTTACGGATGCCGATGGCCTGAGAGCTTCGGAACTGGAAGAAAGATTTGCCGAGATGAATGGCTGGAATGCCGAAAGCGATGCAGCCGCGCTGTTGAGCGGATTGGGTATTAAAGAAGAATTTCATTATACACTGATGAAAGAAATAAGCGGTAAGGAAAAAGTACGTGTGCTGCTTGCTCGCGCCCTGTTCGGAAAACCCGATAACCTGCTGCTTGACGAACCTACCAACGACCTGGACGTTGATACGGTTATCTGGCTCGAAAATTACCTGGCCGATTACGAAAATACGGTGCTGGTGGTTTCTCACGACCGCCATTTCCTGGATGCTGTAAGTACTCATACGGTGGATATTGATTACGGTAAAGTGACGTTGTTTTCAGGAAACTACTCGTTCTGGTACGAATCAAGTCAGCTGGCTCTCAGACAACAGCAGAACCAGAACAAAAAAGCGGAAGAAAAACGAAAAGAACTGGAGGAATTTATCCGGCGTTTCAGCGCCAACGTGGCAAAATCAAAACAAGCTACCAGCCGTCGCAAGATGCTTGAAAAACTCAATGTGGAAGAAATACAGCCCTCTACCCGTAAATATCCGGGCATTATTTTCACACCCGAACGCGAACCGGGTAATATGGTGCTCGAAGTAAGCGGACTGGGTAAAGTAGCCGATGATGGTACCGTTCTCTTCCGGGATATAAACTTCAATGTCGAAAAGAACGATAAAATAGCATTTGTTTCACGCGACCCGCGCGCGATGACTGCATTTTTTGAAATTATCAACGATCACGACAAGGAGCATGAAGGCACCTACAACTGGGGAGTTACCATTACTACCGCTTATCTCCCGCTCGATAATTCGGCCTTCTTTAATACCGATCTGAATCTGGTTGACTGGTTTGCACAATTTTCCAATGACACTACAGAATTCTTTATCCGCGGATATCTGGGAAAAATGCTTTTCTCCGGCGAAGAAATTTACAAAAAAGCTAGTGTCATTTCCGGTGGAGAGAAAATGCGTTGTATGATTGCCCGCATGATGCTGAAAAATGCTAACGTGATGGTGCTTGACTCTCCTGCTAATCATCTGGACCTCGAGTCTATTCAGGCTTTCAACAATACCTTGATCAATTTCAAGGGCAACGTTCTGATGGCATCACATGACCGCGAATTTGTGAGTACGGTTTGTAACCGGATCATTGAACTCACCCCTCACGGTATAATCGACAAACAAATGGATTTTGATGAATATCTGACTTCGGAAGACATAAAAGTTATCCGGGATAAAATGTATAAGTAATATTTTTTACAATTAAGTCACGAAAGCACTGCCGGAAAATCTGCAGTGCTTTTTTATTATTGTAACACACAGACAATAAAAAATTTATATATTTGTGTTCTCATTAAATTCAAAGCTTATGAAGGAGGCCGATAAATCCATATTTCTCAACCGTGAAATCAGCTGGCTTCATTTCAACAACCGTGTGTTGCAGGAATCGGCCAATCCGCAGGTACCACTGATTGAACGGCTGAGGTTTCTGGGCATTTTCTCCAGCAACATGGATGAATTCTTCCGTGTTCGGGTAGCAACCCTGCTGCGCATGTCCGAAATGAACTTGAAACTGATTGCAATCAAAGAAAAACCGGAGACCATTCTCAAGAAAATATCGAAAATGACTGCCAGTACACAATCGGAGATGGAAGAGAATTTATGGCAGATTATTGACGAACTGAAAAAAAAGCAGATTTTTTTGGTCAATGAAAGTGAACTGACTAAAGCTCAGATTGAATTTGTAAAAAATTACTACGACAAACAACTCGAAGACGCTATCACTCCCATCATGCTTTCGGGTGATCGCAGCTTTCCCGAAATGCGCGACGCGAAAATCTACCTTTTCGTCAGACTCAAAAAGCAGGATTCTCCTTCGGGAAAAAAATACGCGCTGATTGAAATTCCGGGATCGGAGTATTCCCGTTTTCTGGAGTTGCCCGAAGTCGATGGCAATAAATATGTGATGATGCTCGATGATGTTATCCGGTTGTTCATGCCTCAGTTGTTCCGGAGCCTCGATTACGACAGTTTTGAAACCTATACGGTAAAAATCACCCGCGACTCGGAAATGGAAATTGAATCCGAACTCGGAGAGGGCATCGTGGAAAAAGTGACCAAAGGAATAAAAAGCCGCCGTTTCGGATTACCATTACGCTTTGTTTACGACAGGCAAATGCCCGAAGAGATGAAAAAATATCTTCTGAAGAAAATTGATTTCAAAAAGTCAGGCACCATCATTCCGGGCGGAAGATACCACAATCTGAAAGACCTCATTAACTTTCCCGTTCTCAGGGAAAATCTGGTTTACACTAAAACAGAACCGGTTGAAAATCAGATTATCAAACATTCGGACTCGGTCATTAAATCGATAGAAAAGCAGGATTTGTTTTTGCACTACCCATACTACAGTTTTTCGCAGTATGTGCAGTTGCTGCGCGAAGCTGCCATTGACCCTGACGTAAAGAGTATCAAAATTACGCTCTACCGCATGGCTCACCGTTCGAAAGTAGCTAAAGCGCTCATTTTTGCGGCACGTAACGGCAAACAGGTTACTGCCGTAGTGGAATTGCGCGCCCGTTTCGACGAAGAGCACAACATACTCTGGTCCAGACAGATGGAGGAAGCCGGTGTGAAAATTGTATTTGGTGTGGAAGGACTGAAAATTCACAGCAAACTCACCCTGATCAGTAAGAAAAACGGTAAAAAAATTGCAGCTGTCAGCACCGGAAATTTTCATGAAGGCAATGCTGCCGTATATACAGACTTTACACTGCTCACTGCCAAAAACAGCATCACCGATGAGGTGGAACGCGTTTTTGACTTTATCGGACAACCCTTTCAGAACCTGCATTTCAATCATTTACTGGTTTCGCCACAGGAAATGCGCAAAAAACTGAATCAACTGGTCAACAATGAGATATCGAATGCTAAAAAAGGACTGCCAGCCTACATCTACTGCAAAATCAATCATATCGCCGATTACAAATTCATCGATAAACTTTACGATGCCGCTGCAGCCGGAGTGGAAATTAAAATGATTGTTCGGGGTATGTGTTCAATGGTCACCAACCAACCCAAACTGAAAGGCAATATTCAGATTGTAAGTATTGTGGATAAATTTCTCGAACATTCCCGCATATTTATATTCTGTAACAATGAGGCAGAAAAATACTACATCTCTTCGGCCGACTGGATGACACGCAACCTTGATCAGCGAATTGAAGTAGCTGTTCCGGTTTACGATAAAGAAATACAAAAAGAGCTGAAAACAATTGTTGAATATGGCCTGAAAGACAATGTAAAAGCCCGGATTACCGACGGAGAGGGGGAGAATAAGTTACGGGAAGATGATTTACCGCCGTTCCGTTCGCAACAGGAACTCATGAAGCATTACAAATCACTGGAAGAAAGCAGGATAACAGGAAAATAAACGTGCACAGCAATAAAAAGCCCCGGGATACAGTAACGGGGCTTTGTTTTTTTATTTACCAAACCAACTTTTCTTTTTTGGTTTCAGATTGTCGGGCATAAAATCTGCTGAGAGAGGTGTCCACGGATTGCCGGACATGATCATGCGGTATATCACACCCCAGTCAGGTATACCCCCAAGATTACGGTCATCCAGATATAAATCAGCCGATACTTTCCGGGATTGTTTTTCCACCTGTTCAACATCGGGGTAGTTGCTGTTCACAGCATAAAATACCAGTCCGCGCTCCCGGCAATATTCTACGGCTTCGATCAGAAAATCACCCTCACGCACCGTCCAGAGTATAAGTTGATGCATTCCTTCGGTTTGAAGGCGTTTGAGTGTATCGATGGCAAAGGGAATTTCCTTTCCGATAATGGGATATTCGTGAGTGACGATAGTTCCGTCAAAATCAACAGCAATAATCATTGTTATTCATTAAATTAGAAATATAATCGATCAGTTATTTTTCGGATGTTTCATCCTCCTTGTTTTCATCAAGTTTCAGTTCTGAAATCATCTTGTTCACCGTAGGTTTGGTGAAGTACAGCGCAATAGCCGCGATGGCCGCGCAGAATATCATCGACTTGGAACGCATTAAATACACGAGTACAATTCCGGCAATAAGTCCGGCACCGATAATCCACAGGCGTATTTTTGAACCTTTTTCATATTCCACTAATTTCACATATTCATCCTTAATCTGTTGCCACTTTTTGGTTTTTTTGTGGAAGCTCCACAGAGCATAAGGTATGGAAATGAGCAAATACAAAATGTACACCGATGAAATGATAACACCAGTCTGACTTTTTTCGTCGATATGCGCTGTTTGAGCATTCGAAAATGTCAGAAAAAATATAATGACTGCGACAACTACCGTAGTCATATACAGTAAATAATACACCAGATTGATATTCTTGATAATACGTTCCATAAAGTTTATATTAAGTTTGTTTGATTATTTGAACGAGTTGGTAAATTCAATCCTGTTGAGGATGGAGCGTCCCAGCGTAACTTCGTCGGCATATTCCAGTTCATCTCCGATGGCAATTCCGCGGGCAATAGTGGTGATTTTCACATTCGATGGCGAAAGCTTTCTGAAAATATAGAAATTCGTGGTATCGCCTTCCATCGTGGTACTCAGCGCCAGAATTACCTCCTTTATTTCACCGGTTTGCACGCGGCTAACCAGACTTTCTATTTCCAGATCATTGGGTCCAACCCCGTCCATAGGCGAAATGATGCCTCCCAGCACATGATACAATCCGCGATATTGCTGCGTATTCTCAATAGACATTACATCCTTTATATTTTCCACCACACAGACAGTCTGATGATCGCGCCCGTGATTACTGCAAATCTGACATACCTCGGTATCGGAAATGTTGTGACACTCCTTGCAGTACACAATTTCTTTCCGCAGGTTAATCATGGCATTTCCAAACCCTTCAACATCCGCCTCTGATTGCTTGAGCAAATGCAGTACAAGCCTCAACGCCGTCTTCCGGCCAATGCCGGGCAGTCTGGAAAACTCGTTGACTGCATTTTCGAGCAGGAGAGATGAAAATTGCTGGTTCATT
>JAFNAU010000018.1 GCA_017860335.1 Bacteroidota bacterium | reverse complement strand
CGAGCCAATCTGGACTTTACTGCATAAGCTACGTGAAATTATGGGCAAAAGAGATGAAATGTATTCATTGTCACGTGTCATTGAATTGGATGAAGGTTTTTTTTCAACTGAAACTCCTGATGACGAAAAGAAAAAACCATTGAATAGAGGCTGTGGAAGTCAGAAAAAGAGCAAAGTTCTTGTGATGGCAGAAAGTCAACCCGTTGAAGGCCAGACAACTAAAACTGGTAAGTCCAGACAAGTGGTACATATCAAAATGATTGTTATAAATGACTTAAAGTCAGCCACAATAACTCCATTGGTTGAAAACAATGTAACTAAAGAATAAACTGACCACAAGTAATACCAAAACAAGAAATTGGAAAAGTATTGCCTTGGGTTCATATCGCAATCAGTAACGCTAAACGAATGTTACTGGATATTTATCACGATATTAAACCTGAATATATACAAAACTACATGAATGAATTCTGTTATAAATTCAACAGAAGATATTTTGGAGAAAACTTATTTGACCGGCTTATGATAGCCTCGGTTACATACAAAAATCAATTTAGGCAATATAACGGATAATCATTTTTATTAATTATACATATTTCTTTTATCATTTTACTATATGGAAACAAACAAAATCGTTAGCAAACAAAACTTATTACCATTCATACTGGTCACCGCACTTTTTTATCTTTGGGCAATTCCAAACAATCTGAATGATATATTGATACCCCAGTTTATGAAGTCCTTCGAACTAAATCGATTTCAAGCCGGACTTGTACAGTCAGCTTTTTATCTTGGATATTTCTGTATGGCATTACCTGCTGCTTTGGTAATGGATAGATATAACTACAAAACAGGTATTATTATCGGACTATTGCTTTTTGCTGCAGGAGCGTTTCTATTTTATCCTGCTGCTATAATTGGTAAGTTTGGAATTTTCCTTTTTGCACTCTACATCATTGCATGTGGCTTAGCATTTCTTGAAACGGGTGCCAATTCTTTTATCTCTGTTTTAGGTGATCCCGCCACTTCTGCTCAACGACTTAATTTCTCGCAGGCTTTTAATCCATTCGGAGCTATGACAGGGGCTTTTGTTGGAAGTCAGTTTATCTTTTCCGGGATTCAATATTCTGACCAACAGATTGATACGATGAAAGCTTTGGGCACATACAACGACTACTTACATCAGGAAATATTACGTGTTATACCTCCCTATATGATTATTGGAGTTATTATTTTGGTTTGGGCATTCCTGATTTGGAAAGTGAAATTTCCAGCAGAAACGGACAATATCCCCAAGAGTAAAGACAAAACAGAAGATGGACATGGTCATTTTAAAAAGCTAATACAATATCCACATTTTTTTAAAGGAATTCTGGCTGAGTTTTTTTATGTTGGAGCACAAGTTGGAACCTGGAGTTTTCTGATTCAATATGTAAAAGACTATTTGCAAAAACCGGAAAAAGAAGCAGGTGTCTACCTCGTGTATGCTCTGTTGGCATTTGGAGTTGGTCGATTTGTTTCAACTGCCCTTATGCGTATGTTTAAGCCAGATAAATTAATGGGCTTATTCAGTGGATTAAACATTCTTATGGTCGCCGTTGCTATAATTATTCCGGGTTTCTTTGGTGTTTGGGCATTGGTTATTTCGAGTTTCTTTATGTCGCTCATGTTCCCTACAATTTTTGCCTTGGGTGTGAAAGGACTTGGTCCAAACACTAAAATTGGAGGTTCAATGATTATTATGGCAATTATTGGAGGAGCTATTTGGACTCCAATTATGGGACTTATTTCTGACCATATGCACAGTATGGCTTACGCAATGATTATTCCACTGATAAGCTATATTTATGTTGGATATTATGCTCTTTTCGGTTCAAAACCATCCGGCCCACTATACAACACATCCGAAAAAATAATTATATCTCATTGATTTATTATGTTGTTGTGTGATATTACACAAAATAACCATGAAAAATATTGAATTACAATCAGAATTTAAGAATGTTGTTATTGAAAACAATGACATTAACTTTGGACTCTCGCTCAATTCAATAGGTTTTAAATCATTATTATCCAATGGAAATAGTGTCAATGCAAACAAAGTAAGAGATTTCAGATATAAGTATAAAAAAGGGAAAGTGTCTGATGAATTCAAACTTATATATATAACTAATGGCGTTGGGTTTATATGTTTGGAAAACTCGATAGAAATTGAGATATCAACAGGAATGATTTTACTTATTTATCCTCAGCAGAAATATAGCTACTATCATTTGATAGATATTGAATGGAAAGAGTATTTTGTTCGGTTTGAGGCCGACAATGAATACTCTCAAATGATTAGACGGTTTTTCTCTGCAGATAAATTGATAATTGACATTGGGCTAAACGAAGAACTTGTAAAACTATTTAACCGCGGAATTGATGTTGTAAAAAACGGTTTAAAAACTTCACAGGTTTATTTGTCCGGAATGTTATTTTATATGCTTGGACTTATCATTTCTAAATCTCAAAATAAAACATTGGAAAAAAAACATCTGCAACAAATTGAACAGTCTAAAATAATTTTCAACGAAAACATCTGTTCTGATTTGAAAATAGAAGATGTGGCGGCTAAGTTAAACCTTAGCTATACTTCATTCAGAATGAATTTCAAAAAATACACTGGTGTTACTCCGGCTAAATACTTTACTGGTTTAAAAATAGAGAAAGCCAAACAGTTATTATTAGAAACTCCATATTCAATTAAAGAAGTTTCATATATCCTCAATTTCTCAACGTCGGAACACTTCTCAACTCGTTTTAAAAAAGTCACAGGAATACCTCCGAAAGACTATAGAATGAATAAATTACAAAATAACAATAATTTATAACAATTCATTTACAAAACATCAAAAATCATGCAAGCAGGAAAACTGGATGGTGCGAGACTGTTCACGAAACTGTGTCTGTAAAATAAAAACAATTAATTTTGCAGTCCACTGAAAGAAGAAGAAGTTAACCCCGTATTTAGTTACGAAGATTCTGAGCGTGAAGCTATTCAAGGCCTTTATGAGAAGAAACATTATTTAGGTGAAGAAGGTGTTTTTACCCCCTTACTAAAACATTTTTTAGAAAAAGCCTTATCGGCAGAGTTGCAGGCTCATCTAAACGAAGAGCCAAATAATAAGCGTAATGGTCTCTCAAGCAAGCGTGTAAAAAGTAGTTCAGGCGAATTTGATTTAGTACCCCCCCCGTGATCGTACTGGCAGTTTTACACCTCAGATAGTATCCAAACGACAAGTAGTTGTAGGAGATGATTTATGTGAAAAGATTTTGTCTATGTACGGAAAAGTGATGAGTTACAACGATATCAAAAAGTATTTATCCGAGATTTATTGCTTGTCATTTTCTCCGGCTCAAATGACAGAGATCACCGACCAAATCATTCCTGAATTAGAGGAGTGGCAGCCTCGCCCTTTAGATCAGATTTATGCGATAGTATGGTTCGATGCTATTCATTACAAAGTAAAAGAAAACAGCCGCATTACAACAAAAGCTTTATATAACGTTTTTGCCGTGAACATGGAGGGTCAACGTGAACTTTTAGGCATCTATGTTTCAGAGAGTGAATCAGCCAGTTTTTGGTTGAGCGTGATGCAGGATTTGCAACTAAGAGGAGTTGAAGATATGCTCGTCGCATATACCGATAATTTAAAGGGATTCTCAGAGGCTATAAGTTCTATATTTCCACAAACAATAGTTCAAAGTTGTATTGTACATCAGGTCAGAAACACCTTGAAATATGTCGCAAGAAAAGATTATCGGTCGTTGGTAGATGATATGAAAGCAATATACACCTGTGCTGGTATAGAACAAGCCGAAGTGAAATTAACCTAATTTGCGGAAAAATGGAAGGAAAAATATCCAGTAGCCATTTAAATTTTATCGGACAATAGTGTTTTTTTTATTTTACTTCCAATACGATCACCTGATCTGGCTCATCAGGAGTAGGCTGGATTGATTGTAAAGTGAGATTATTCTTTTTAAATGTAAACTTTACAGACGATTTGTCCTTCAAAAGATAACATTTTAAAACCTTTTTGTGTGGAAAATTCTCTAATGCTATTTCCGGAGATTCAAATTTCAAAATATGCACATAAACTTTTCCGGGTTTAGTAGTTAAGCAGCCCCATGTTTGTGGTCGAATATAACCACCATTAGTTCCGTAAATACTTTCTCCGTACTGTTTTAACCAACTACCGGTTTGTTTGAAAATTTCAAGAAACTCAGGTTGGATTTCGCCATTGGGTAATGGCCCGATATTCAGTAAAAGATTTCCACCGTTTCCGGCCGATTTCACCAACAGATTAACAATATCCGATTTGGTTTTATAACTCTCATCGGTAATACTGTAGCCCCATGTTTTATTAATAGTTGCACATGTTTCCAATGGAAGTTCTGATATGGATTGAAAGCTGTAGCCATGTTTATTTTCTCCGGGAACATCACGTTCAAACATCTGGAAATCTTCACCAGGCATGGGTGTCATGTGATGATTGTTTCCAATCAAGCAAGCGGGGCGAAGTTGATGAATATGCCCGTAAATTTCGCCCATACGCCAGTCCACATAAACATCGGTTTCTTTTCTGTTTTTCTTTTCAGCCGGCATTTGATCCCAATATCCATCGAACCATATACCTGCAATCTCGCCATAGTTTGTTAACAACTCGGTCAGTTGATTTTTCATAAACCGGATATAATTATTCCAGTCACCTTTCTCTGTACGGCCTGTTCCCCTTCCTGTACGCCCTGTCCACCACGCGTAATCATCTCTTCGCCAATCGAGCAACGAATAATATAGAAATAATTTAATCCCTTGCTTGTGACATTCATCGGAAAGTTGCTTTAATATATCTTTTTTGTATGGAGTATTCATAATATTAAAATCAGAATACTTCGTATCCCACATGCTAAAACCATCGTGGTGGCGGGTAACAAATGTAATGTAATTCATTCCCGCAGCTTTAGCGTCAGCCACCCATTTCTGGGCATCAAAGTCCGTTGGGTTAAAGCTTTTTGCTAACAACGAATAGTTTTTTACTTTGATGTTTTTATTTGTCATTACCCACTCACCATCGCCAAGCAAACTATACAGTCCCCAATGTACAAACATACCAAATTTGGCATTTCTGAACCACTCTCGTGCACTAATATTCTCCCGAGTTGGTGTGTACGATTTTATTGGCGACTGAGGCTTAATTGGCGGCTGGGCTAACAATCCAACCGATAAAGTCAGAAATATCAAGAAAATAATAGTTGATTTTCTCATTTCATTTTAAATGATGTAACTTGTTTGCATTTAACACGTTAAATGCAAACAATCTTTTAATAGATTGATATTTCGTCGACAAAAAGATAAGCTGAATTTCCTTTGGCAGCATGCCATTCGGGAATTGTTTTTTCGGTAGTAGCAATAACTTTCACATAACGGGCGTTTGTTTCCGGAAACTCCAGTACGTGTTTTTTAACCCCATTCGGAGAGTTTTTTTCCAATGAAGGTAAATCTTTGGAGGCAATGCGTGTGAAATTCAGATTATCTGAAGATACCTCAATTGCAATGCTCCGTGCGTCAAAAATCCATTGGTATTTTGAAATACAAGTTGTAACTTCAAGCTTTTGGAAGTTTATAGATTGCCCTAAATCAATTACAACCTCCATATCGTTTTTGTAAAAGGCAATCCAACGACCGGATTTGTAATTTGAATTTCCTTTCAGCCCATCCACTAAAGTATAAATTCCCTTAAATTCATATTCTTTATTTACAGGTTGAAGAGATGTGATTTTCTTAAGGCTCGATTTGCTCAAATTAATATCCTCCGAGAGCAAAGGACTTTTATCCTGACCCCGAAAAATAATTGCCCTTAGGTTTGAACTTTCTTTTATTCTCAGCGTATCAGAATAAACTGCCGAATTTTCAGTGGGTATGCTACCATCAAGGGTGTAAAAAATACGTGCATTGTCGATGGTTGATAAACTTACATCAAGCGAACCTTTTAAGGGATTAACTGTGAAGTCTGATGTGATATTATACACATGTTTTGCGTAATTATATTGGAGCAACTTATAATTATCAATTAATCGGGGTAACCGGTTGAGAAAGTTTGCATAGCTTTTCTTTGCCGGTTGTGTCCATTGGACTTCCGACAAAGCAGCAATACGTGGCAACGTCATGTATTGAACTTGCTTAAAATCAGGCATGTATTCCGTCCAGACATTTGCTTGCACACCTATAATGTGCGCTTTTTCTTTGTCGGTTAAATTATCGGGCTGAGGTTCAAATTTATATACATTTTCTACCGGCAAAAAACCTCCAATTGCCAAAGGTTCCAATTCAGTCTCATTTGTTTGATAATAGTCGAAATATGCAAAAGATTGCGGAGTCATAATGGCATCGTGACCTTGCTTAGCTGCTTCGATACCACCTTTTGTACCTCGCCAAGACATAATAGTAGCATTAGGTGCGATTCCACCTTCCAAAATTTCGTCCCATCCAATAATTGAGCGACCTTTTTTATTCAACATTTTTTCGGCAGAACTGATGAAATAGCTCTGAAGCTGTTCTTCGAGCGTATGTTTGCCATCGGCTTGCAGCCCGAGATCTTTGATTTTTTGCTGACATTTGGCACAGGTTTTCCATTGTGTTTTCGGACATTCGTCGCCTCCTATATGGATATATTTTGATGGAAAAATTTCAATTATTTCATTCATTACATCTTCTATGAATTTTAAAGTCTGATCATTTCCGGCACATAACACATTATCGGAAACTCCCCACTGCTTCCAAACTTCATAAGGACCGCCAGTGCAACCCAACTCCGGATAAGCGGCTAAAGCTCCAAGCATGTGGCCGGGCATATCAATTTCGGGTATCACCGTAATGAAACGATCTTTTGCATAAGCCACAATTTCTTTTGCCTGCTCTTGTGTGTAAAATCCTCCATAAGAAATTCCATCGTACTTCCCCGTGTTTCTGCCAATTACAGTTTCTTTTCGTTTTGAACCAATTTCGGTTAATCCCGGATATTTTTTAATTTCAATACGCCATCCCTGATCATCAGTAAGATGCCAGTGAAAAGTATTCACATTGTGCAAAGCAAGCATATCGATGTATTTTTTTACATCTTCTACAGCGAAAAAATGTCGCGATACATCCAAGTGCATTCCCCTGTACTTAAAACGTGGCGCATCATTAATAGCTACCGACGGAAACTCAACAACAGACGAATGTGTAACCGGCAAAGATTTGCGCAATGTCTGAATGCCATAGAAAACACCTGCTTCTGAAGCCCCTGTGATTGTTATGCTTTTTGCAGTGACCATTAACCGGTATGCTTCCGGATTAGCAGATTTGAGCCCGGTTTTAAGAATAATACTCTTCTTGCCTCCTTTTGCTGCTTTTATAATTATGTTTTGACCTGTTATTTCTTTAATGTAGTTGGAAAGAAGTTTTGCGTTCTTTGTCATCATCGAATTTTGCGGAGTACATACAATCCGTGTATCCGAAGTTAACAAAAACGAAGCTCCAAGCTGTACTGAGATTTCGTTTGGCAAGGGTATTACATTATAATCAGCCTTAGCCGGTGTTGTGTCAATGGCTTGACAAATAAATGTAAGGTACAATAAAAAAGTGATGATAAAAAAAGATTTGCGCATAATGCTCTATGGAATTAAAATAATAATTGATTTATATGTGTTTGATTATTATTGATTTACAATGGGGTCTTTATACTTAACCTGTAATTTTTTCAATGATACTTTCATGTTTTTTACAACCTTTGAATAAGCCGGATCATTATACACATTGGTCATTTCCGATGGATCGAGCTTTAAATCATAAAGTTCCCATGTATCAATCGGGTCGTAGAAATGAACGAGTTTATATCTTTTATCTCTTATGCCATAATGTTTGCTAACACTATGGTCATCGAAATTTTCATAAAAATGGTAGTAAAGAGCTTTCCTGAAATTCCGTTGTGAATGACCTTTTAAAACTGGTACCAATGATTTGCCCTGCATATCTTTAGGAATAGTTACCCCCGCCAGATTTAATATTGTTGGTGCATTGTCGATATTCTGGGCAAAAACCGTTGTTTCGCCTTTCTTTCCCATTCCCTCGGGAAGTCGAATTAGCAATGGTGTACGAAATGATTCTTCATAAATAAACCGTTTATCGAACCAGCCATGTTCGCCCATATAAAATCCCTGATCAGAGGTATAAATAATTACTGTATTCTCGAGCAAATCGTTCTCTTTTAAATATTCGAACAAGCGGCCGATATTTTCATCGACAGACTTTATGCATGATAAATAATCCTTCATGTATCGTTGAAATTTCCATTCTGCCAATTCTTTTCCCTTCAGATTTCGTGCTTTAAAGTCAGCAATTATTGGGTCGTAATACTTGTCCCATGCTTTTCGCTGCTCCTGAGTTAACGATTTAAGTATGGCTCTGCCGCTTCTGTCCAGGCCAGGTTGATTGGATACAATTTCACCTTCTTTATCGGCCATTTTCAGATCGTAGATAAGGTTCATGTCACGGTCAATACTCATTTTTTGATGAGCAGCGCCATCTCTTCCTTCATAATTATCATAAAAATTGTCAGGAATAGGAAAGTTTTTACTGTCAAAATCGCCAAGATGTTTTACGTTGGGCATCCAGGTACGATGAGGGGCTTTATTGTGCAGCAACATACAGAACGGCTTACTCTTATCACGTTTGTTCGACAACCAGTCAAAAGCTAAATCGGTAGTAATATCGGTAACATACCCCGGATATTTAACTTTTTTCCCCATTTCAATAAAATTCGGATTGTAATAAATACCCTGTTCAGGTAAAATATTCCAGTAGTCGAATCCGGTTGGTTCGGAATCAAGATGCCATTTGCCAATCATTGCAGTCTGATACCCGGATTGCTGCAGAAGTTTTGGAAAAGTCTGCTGACTTCCATCAAAGTGATCGCTATTGGTCAAAAAACCATTTTCGTGACTAAATTTCCCGGTTAATAACACAGCCCGACTTGGTCCGCTTATTGAATTGGAAACAAAACCATTTCTAAACAGCATACCCTCATTGGCTATTCGGTCAATATTTGGAGTGCTTATATATCGTTTATCATAAGCACTGATTGTTTGATACGAATGGTCATCAGACATGATGTAGATGATATTTAACTTTTTGGGAGCTTCCTTTGCAAATAGGCAGTTTGTAGCTGTGAGAGCTAACAGTATACCAAATGGTTTGAATGCTGACTTAGCGTAATTTTGTTCGTTCATATTCTCTGTTTTTTCGTTTTTATTTTTCAGAATGTATGTTGATATACAATTGAATTGTTTTTTAGGATCTCAAATGTAAAGATATTAAGTTACATTAATATACTTAAATAGCAAAACTGCTTATTTTTATGGATTATATTACTGAAATTACTGCATTTGAAAATGTGGTGAAAAAAAATAAAAATGGAAAGGGGCTACCTGTAGCAACCCCTTCATTTAAAATCCATTTTTTTGTGATAATGTTACTTAACAACAGCTTTAAAAGTTTCAAGAACAACAGCGCGGTCTCGGATTACCAATGTGTCGTTTACCTGATGGGTTTCGCCTTTTGCGCTGTCAGTTATTTTATAATCCAGTATAATTGTATTTCGTTTTTTACTGCCCCATTCTTCTCCTTCTCTGATAAATTTGCCTGTTCCTGCAACTGCAAAAGCTGATCCTTTAGCAGTTGATATTGTACATGTATTATCTGAAGAATTAAATTCAATACTTGCTTTGAAATTTCCTGGGCTTCCACTAGTACGTCGTACTATGGAAGTAAACTCAACTATATTTCTACCAGTTGTTTGTAAAGGTAAAATGATGTTTTTTTCGAGATATTTGTTGCGGTAAATTACCTCGTCAATTTTAGTGCCGGTTGAATTAGTTACAACATCCTTGCCCCGATATAAAAACTTTCCGTGATATGGATTAATATACTTTATCATGAACAATGTATAATCTTTAGGTACAATATCCCATCCGTCAGCAACTCTCCGGTCAATATCAGGAATGACAGTTTTACCTCTTAAAATTGAATCTGATTCTGAATTGGTGAGTAGTAGAGGTATCACATATCGATTCTTATATGTATTTGTATCATTTAAAAACGCATCGGTTAACTGAACATCAATAAAGCCATACATTTTGTCTTTAGGTATCGTCATTGTTCCAGCAGGTGATAAAGTATAATAAGCCTGAGGTAAAGCTTTTATTCTAACCGTATCTTTATTTTCAATGTAAAACAAATTATTTGTCAGAGTTTCATCTAACACATAACCTACTTTACGATCTTTTTTGTTCTCATATATTCCGCCCATAGTAACTCCAATCGAAAACTGAAGTTTATTGTCTTTTGTATTATCAACCTGATCATAATCTCCCAGAACCAAAGTCCTTATTGGTGTTTGATAAGGGAAATAGATAGTTGTGTACTTATAATCCGAAAATTCATTTTCCTCATTTTGGCATGAATAAATGCCCAGAAGTAAGAATATCAGAAAATTTACTTTAATTAATTTTTTCATATTTTTTTGAATTAAATTTTAAAACGATTTTTTTTACCAACCGGCATTCTGTTCAAGACCAGGAAACTTCAGTATTTCTTGCTCAGGGAGTGGTGCATACTGCATAAAAGGTTGATATACCCTTGGTTCAATATTTACATAATTGAAAGTGGTCTGATCATTTTCAATAATTACTCCTTTAGCGGTTTCGTTTAGAGCCAACCCCCAGCGACGGATGTCCCAAAAGCGGAATCCTTCAAAGCATAACTCTAAACGACGTTCGTTTCGGATTAACTCACGCATTTCTTCTTTAGTGGAAATGCTGTTCAGGTAATTATCAGGTTGTGCAATTCCTGCACGTTTACGAATAGCAGCAATAACATCTTTTGCTGAGTATGTTGCAACGGTACCTGTTCCTGTGGGACCCCATGCTTCATTTGCAGCTTCAGCGTAATTTAAGAATAATTCGGTGTAACGCATGTGTACTGCATAGTGTTTTTTGGGAGTTGTTGATCCATCGGCTGAAAAAATGACATCTTCACGAATTAATTTACGCAAATAATATCCTGTGCGCGTTGAAGTGGTTAATGAATCTTTAGCATTAACTCCTCCACCTTTACCTGTATTTATAACTTTTGTTTGAAGTGTAGCCCCGTTGTAAAGTATATACAATGCAAGTCTCGGATCGCGGTTGGCATAAGGGTTGGTCGCATCGTAACCACTTAAAGGGTTGGAAATTGGATAACCATTTTTCATAGGGAATGCATCAACAAGATTTTGTGTTGGATTAACTTCGCCGCTTCCATTCAGACCCGGAGGTAACATTCGTTTTTCTAACGTGCTGGATAAAGCATTCGAGTTACCTCTCCAGAGCATTTCTTTCTGATCTGATGTTACCGATGCAGAATTCACCTGACTACCAACATAAAATGTATGTCCTTTAGCATCCAGGCCAGCTACCCCAGAAGCAGAGGGTATAAGATTTAAAACTTCTGCTGTTGAATTCGCAGCGTTTTCCCACCGATTCGTTTCGTTATTTGCGTTAAATGCCGGACTTGCAGCCAATAAAGCTAAACGAGCTTTAAAACCCAATACAATTCTTTTTGTAATACGCTGGTTGCTTACATCGCCAAATACTAAATTATAATTGGTTAAGTTCACAGTTGAAAAAGCTTCAGGTAATTGGTTGACATTTGTTAAATTCCTGAAATCCATTGGAAGGTATTCATTTGCTTTGTCGAAATCACTCTTAATAGCTGCTACCGAAGCCTCAAAGTCGGCACGACTCATATTGAAGTTGGCATTTTCTTCTAAAAAATCATTGTATAAAGGAATCCCAAGCAATTTTCCGCTTGCCGATTTTCCGGCTATATTTTGCAATAAATAATACCGGAATACTCCTCTTAATGCATAAGCT
Source organism: Bacteroidota bacterium (assembly GCA_017860335.1). Lineage (GTDB taxonomy): Bacteria > Bacteroidota > Bacteroidia > Bacteroidales > Paludibacteraceae > UPXZ01. The sequence goes on along the minus strand of JAFNAU010000018.1, from coordinate 4,424 downwards.
TCGCCGGTCAACCGTACTTTAAACATCCTGTTGATGTCTTCATTATTCCAATACCAGGTCATATCCTCAATTAGTGGAATGAATTTATTAAGATATAAAATGGCTTTATTCATATTATCCCAATTACTCATTGGATTGTATTGAGCCGACCACTGTCCTGTTGCCATCAATTGATATTTGTTGAACTTATCGTTTGACACAGCATCATCGGTAGCTACATCGTTAAAACTGTAACTTAATGTGGGCAATTTACTATAAGCATTCATAAGTAATCCTTCGGCAAAATCAGGATCTTTATAAACCCTGTCGAAAGTACTATGATTATCAGCTTCAGGTTCAAGTAAATCCGAACAACCTGCAACTGCTAATGTAACTGCAATTAGTAAGATATAATATTTATTCAGTAATCTCATAATATCTGATTTTTAAAAAATTAAAACATACTACGTAAACCAATTGTAAAATAACGATAATTTGGTTCGCCACCAATATTCAAATCACGAACATCATTTTGTTTCGAGAAAGTTACAAGACCTGATCCATTTAAATAAAAACTAAGTGTTTTCATACCCAGACTTCCGCAAACTTTATCAGGCAAATCATAAGTTAACTGAACACGGTTTATTGAAAAATAATTATTGTCATATAGCCAAAACGAAGAAGCTTGTTTGTTATTTGTGCTTGAAAGCGTGCTTAATCTGGGGAACTGAGCAGTTGTTTTGGTAGCATCTGTCCAGCGTTCTTTTGCCATTACAGAGTATTTATCGTCGCCAGTGGGGCGATAATACGAACTAACCAAATCGGTACTTCCAGTGAGATAAGCATCTGATCCGTAACTTCCCGTACCAAGGGCAAAAATACTAAAGTTCTTATAAGAAACTTTCAGATTGAACCCATAATAAAGTGGTGCTTGCCATCTGCCAATCTTAACCTGATCGTTATTATCAATTAAGCCATCATTATTTTGATCTTTGTATTTTATATCGCCGGGGCGAACAACTCCGTAGGTTTGAAAAGCATGGTTATCAATATCGTTCTGATCAGAAAACAATCCTTCAGATTCAAGCCCAAAATAGCTGTCAACCGGATTTCCTGTACGATACAAATAATCTTCCGAATAAATTTCATCTTTCAAAATCACTTTTGAGTCTTTGTACATCAAATTTGTGCCCAGATCAAATCCAACGTCGCCAATCTTTTTTGAATATGTGATTGCCAATTCCACACCTTTATAGCGATCAGTTCCGTAGTTCTCCCATGGAATAAAATCGTTGTAATAAGTTGGATATTTTATAAGGTTACGTGTAAATTTATCGGTAATATCTGTATTAAATAAGTTGAAATCCATTAAAACTGACTTTTTGAAAAACAGACCTTCGAATCCAAGGTTAAACTCTTTACGTTTTTCGAACCCGAGTTTGTTGTTGGCACCACGTTGCGACATGATACCCGCGTTACTCCAGGCTCCGTCCGACCAGGTATAGCCAGCTTGTTCAGAATATATACTTTCGTAATAATAAAATCCTCCGAGACTCAAATCTGAGTTTATTATTCCAGCTGAGGTTTTCAACTTCAGATAGTCAATTACATCAATATCGGACATGAAGTTTTCCCTGTTGATAACCCATCCCAGCGATAGAGTAGGAGAAAGGGCTATTCTACTTTCTTTGGGCAACTGATTTGAATTAACCAACGCGCTACTGAAATCAGCATAATATTTATCATTATAATTATAATTTATTCGCAAACCTAAATGTGTGTTTTTATCAGGCTGATAAGTGCCCTTTAATTTTATCGTGTTTACATAGCCCAGCAAGGTGCCTTCTATCTGATGCAAACCAAAAATTCGATTGTAGTTGAATTGACCAAAAAAACCAATTCGTCTCAAGAAATCCTGATCGGTGATATTTTGAGTTCCCGGGCGTGTATCGGTTCCATACTGAACCAATCCGATAATCGTATCGGCGGTTGCTGACCATTTCGGTTCGTAAATTGAGTATGTGTTACCTATCGACTGAGTATAATTATTGTAAAAATCAAAACTTATATTCGTTTTAAATGATAAACCCTTAGTAATCATACCCAAATCAAAATCAATACTATTATTGAATTGCATTGTGCGACTTACTTCCCCATTACTGCCTCCTGCATAGGCATCGCCGAAAGGAGTACTTTGATATTGTTGATTACCGCCAAGCAAATACAGCCCATCAATATCGTTTTTACGGGCATTAACAATATCCTGAAGACTGGCGTTGTTAGGATCAATCAAATTGATAGGCAATAATGGACTGTACATGTACGGTTTAATAGTAGAAGCATTATTGTAATAATTGCCTTTAGGTGATTCGTTGAAGTTAAAGATTCCGGCAATATCAACATTGCTTTTTATGAAATCGTTAATTTTGAAATCAACATTGGCACGTGCATTTATCTTATAATTATCGGCATTCTTCCAGGGTCCGAAGTTTAAAAGGCTCTTATCCTGATTTAATCCCAAATTTGCATAAAATGTTGTATTCTCATTTCCACCTGAAAATTCAGCCATGTATTTGGAATATGTTTTGTGCGATTTGAGTAATTCCGATGAATAATAATCAGTGTTTGGATAACGGTAAATGCTGCCGCTTCGGTAATTCTCTATTGTTGTTGCATCAAATTTCTGGGGTAAACCGTCATTTGAACACGCCTCATTGGCCTGAGTTCCATAAAGCGCTACTGCACCGGCATCTTTCAATACGGTAATTTGTTCAATTTCTTCCAGGCTCAGATTAACTGCAGATATGTTTGAATAACGTGGAATTCCATCTAAAACTACCATGGCATCGCCTAAGCCACGAATATTGTTGCTTCCTATCATTCCGGCAACACGTCCGTTGATAGCGCTTGACACACTCTGAACATTATCGTAACTGATAAAATCAGTTGGATTAATCACTGTTGTAGCTCCTAATAAATTGGCTCGTTTTGTAGTCCCAAATGCAATTTTTACATCATCTTTATTTCCTTTCATATAAGGAGATTGTTTTAAAGAAATGGATGATTTTACATCGTACTGATTTATTATAAGTGACTCATGTTCATCCGATTCTATTAATAGATTGGATGCTGCGGGTACTGTAATTGAGAAATGTCCGTTAATATCGCTTTTAGCTATTACAGCGCCTTCTTTTCCGAATATTTTTGCATTTGATACAGGCTTGCCATTTTCATCTTTGATTACTGATTCAACTTTAACTTCTTCTTTTTTATTCTTTGTTTTCGACTGAGCATTTGCCAGGTTATATGAAAAGATTAAAAGTACCAGTAATATCTGAATTATATTTTTCTTGTGCATTTTGTCGTTAATTTAGTAAGTTATTCATTTACCAACCCGGATTTTGTTTAAATTCGGGATATATAGAAACATAATCAATTGGAAATGGCAGCCAGTTATTTCGCTCTGTAACAGTACGCCGAACAATTAGTCGTTCCTGGAAGTTGATTGCCTTTTGTGTAACCGGGTCGCGATCAAATAATAATTCAGTTTTATCTAAATATCGGGAGTCGCCATTTTTTAACCAGCGTCTCAAATCATTCCAACGAAGATTTTCGAATGACAATTCAACAGCTCTTTCTACAACAAGTTGCTCCATAAACGCTTCTTTAGTCGATGTAAATTTAGGATCAAGGTCGGGAACTGTTGCTCTGTTTCGAATAGTATTCACTGCTTTTTCAGCAGTTATGCTTCCGGGTGCACTGCTTTGCGGGGTTCCGTAACCATTTACCACAGCTTCGGCATACATCAGATACACATCGGATAATCGTATGATAGGAACAAGATAAAAATATTTACCGCCACTCCATCCGTTATCAAACTTATTACAGGTTAATCCCCAATACTTATTCGTCATATACCCGGTTATGTTATTTGCCTGATTACGATGCCTGCCACCAGTGTAAGCCTGAAAATACTGATCGTAACCAGCTGCATTGGAATTGCAAATTTTATCACCATCCACAACAATTGTTTTGTAAAAACGGGGGTCACGGTTTGCCCATGGATTATTAGGATCGTAGCCAGAATTTGGATCATCGATAGGTAATCCATTGCTCATACCCCAGTATTTCACATAATTTGCTGTTGGAAAGCTTGCCTGAGGAAGAAATCCACAATTTGGCAATCCGGTAGTGTTACCCAACCTTGTTCTGTTATAAACAGGAGCATTCATAATAACTTCGGTTCCTCCGGGAACTAACTTTGCGGAACTTAGGGTGTAAAAAATATCGCTGTACGTTTCCCAGGATTGCAACTGAAACATTCCGGTTGTATTGCAAAGATCAATTACGTTGGCGAATACGACAGCCGCTTTTTTACATAATTCAGCATTATAGTCGGCATTTCCGGTTGACTCTTTATTCATGAGCGGACTTGCTGCATAAAG
>JAFNAU010000143.1 GCA_017860335.1 Bacteroidota bacterium | reverse complement strand
GTAAAGATCATTTGCAACGCGCATGAAGACCAGGCTTGAGTAACGTTTACTTCGAATTTTAACACTGATGATGCCGGAGGAGTCGAGAATAGATCACCCTGCGGACGTCCGTTGGCTGTTCCCCAAAGATTAAATGAGAAATTATCTTCTGCCCAGTCCTTGGTCGGGTCACCATCAAGCGCACCTGTAAAGTACACATAGTTACCACTGATACCGGCAGGGTCGGAGTTTTTGATTTTCCCTGAACGCCAGCCACCATTTGCGTTGGTGTTGTCCCAGTCGAGTATCATACCGCGGTCGTCTCTGAACTGGAAATGCGAACGTCCTGTTCCATAAATCGACTTCACGTTCATATATCCTTTCTGAGCTCCGGCAGGGATTTTGAAGACTACCTTCGTCTTTTCGATACTTTTAATTTCTGTAACCGGTACATTTCCTGCCATCGTAATGGTTAGCGGTACATTGGGATCATCGATGAAATAATCGCCGTACAATGTGGCCAAATCGCCATCGTGAGCATATTCGCATGAAATGCTATTTACTACAGGACTTGGAACCTGCACACCAAAAGTGTAAGGGATCGTATCGTTCGTTTTGGTTATCATGTAAATCTTGTTGGTAACAACCGAAGGGATTGTTTTGGGAATGGTGACAATCAGGGCATTATCAGTAATTAAACTTGAATTTAAAACTGCTTTCTGATCATTGAACCACATCTCGCGAATGCTCCGTAAATTGTTTCCCACAAGACAAATGGTGTTGTCCATAAAAGCCTGCACCAGGAGTGAGTCTGACGAAACCGGATTGGGTACGCGTACATAGTACACTTCCGGTACGCCATCGGCAATTTCATATTTATCGGGATTGTCATTGCATGCCTGAAATGCAAATCCGATGATGACTGTAAATGCTAAAATGAATGATTTAGCCAGTTTACTTATTGTTATATCTTTTTTCATATTCCGTTATTATAAGCGATTAATAATGAATGGTGCTTAAATCAAACTCAACCGGATCTTTCAGCAGATTAGGATTCATCGTCAGGTCAGTATCAGGGAATGGAAGTTTGAAATGTGCATCGGTAATATTGGGTATTGACGGATTGGCATCGTAGTATACATCCGCAGCATTAAAGGTACCTGTCTTGTAATAGTTATTCAGACCGGCATACCAGCTTCTTTTCTGTGCCTTTAGTTCGGCAATGGCTTTAGCTGGTTCGTAATAATGCCAGCGAACATAGTCGTACCAGCGGTCGCCTTCGCAGGCAAGTTCCAGACGGCGTTCTTTCCAGATTGTCATTTCCAACCAGGTGTTTTACTTCATTGGCTCCGGTAGCACTTTGATATTCCATACTTTTTACAGCGAATTGAGTGTAGTCGAATCCGCCCTTGTCCACCCAGAAGTAATCATATTTGTCGCCGTACATCATCATGGTCGCTTTGCGGCGGGCATCGTTGTTGTTGCGTGTCAGACTGAGGGCGTTTTCGCCGAATGCCTGCTGCAGATCAACTGAAGGACCTGCATATCCACCCCAGGTTGCTCCGTATTCGTCGAAACCTACGATACCCAGGTCAGATTGCAGAGTGTTTTGCGATGTCCAGTTGTTGGATACCACCCAATGCCAGGCAAGCAGACTTTCTTCACTGAAATTATTTTTCAACCGGAAAACATCCGAATAAACAGGCAACAGACTGCGTCCACTTTCATCTATTACTTTCTTGGCATACTCGGCTGCTTTTGCCAGATCAGAGGCATTGCGAGTTCCCGACATTCCGTAACCCGATTTTGTAAGATATACTTTTGAAAGTAATCCATATGCCGAATAACGGTCAATACGACCGGGCTGATTGCTGGCGGGCAACCATTCGATGGCTTTTTCAAGTGTCATGATGATATAGTCATACACGTTCGGAATAGTGGCTTTATATACGTTGTTGTAATTGCCGGAAGCTATTTCAGCCGAATTATTGTGAATAATGGGTACTTCGCCGAAGCAACGAACGAGATAGAAATATGCCATTGCTTTCCATACCAGTGCTTCGCCCTTTACGGTATTTTTAGTACTTTCCTTTACATCTTTTCCGGCTTTAAGATCAATATTCTCGATAATGCCGTTGCAGTAGGCATTAACAGACCAGAGTGAAGCCGACATATTTACAAGGTCTTCGTCGGTTGAGTTGATTGTAAAGGTGAGGTATGGAGACGAACCCCAGTAATAGTTACCTGACAATACTTCACCGATTTTGAAGAAACCACGCTGAAAATCGTACCAGGGAGAATTGTAAACAGGATTTACAGCCTGAAAACATTGCTCATCGGTCTGATAAAAATTATCTACGGTATAGTTATCTTCGGTTGGCCGGCTTAAAAATTCCTCGCACGAAACGAAACCAAAGCTAATCAGTATCGTAAAAATGAGGTATTTTGATATGTTATTAAATCGTTTCATAGGTATTTTAATTAAAAAGTTAGAATGATAAATTTATTCCGAATGAATAAACCTGTGGCGAAGGATAACGTCCGTTGTCGAGTCCGTAAACATTGGAGCTTGCAGTACTTGCACCGATTTCGGGATCATAGCCTGTGTATTTACTAAATGTGTACAGGTTCTGAATGTTGGCATATACTCGTATGTTATCAACTTTCCACTGACGGCTGATTTTTGCAGGCAGAGAATATCCGAAAGTGATATTTTTTATCCTTAAATAAGATCCGTCTTCGATGTATCTGTCGCTGATGCGGTTGTTGTCGTTCGGGTCGTTGGCGATAGCTCTCGGAACGGTAGCCGAAGGATTTGAAACTTTTACATTGGTGATATCTTCAAACCAGTTGTACACTGTTACACCGTTGATAACTGCCGGATATGTTTTCGTGGCATTCATTGGTTCGAGCAGGGCGCGTTCGGTTACTACTTTCAGCTGATTGTCCCAGATACTTGTCATACTCGAAAGGTTCATAGCCATGTAATTGTACACTTTGTTGCCGTAGGTTCCGTTGATAAATACCGATAAATCGAAATTTTTATAATTGAACGTATTGGTCATACCGTAGTTGAACTTAGGCATCGGTGAACCGATGTTGGTACGGTCGTAAGTGTCGATTTTTCCATCAGGTTTTCCTTCGGGTCCACTTAAGTCAGCGTATTTGAGATCACCAACCCACGTTGTATTGTAACGGTCAAATACTCCGTTGGAAGGATATTTTTCAGGTTTAGGTGAATTTTTCAGGTCATCCAGGTCTTGATATACACCCACTACTTTGTAGCCATAGAAGTTGTAAAGCGGATCGCCCACGTTGGTGATGGTTACCACATCACTCCACTGTCCGTAGCCTTCGATATGAGCTGAAGCAGTGCCGTCGAGCGCAACGAGTTTGTTTTTGTTGAACGACATCTGGAATTCAGTATTCCATTTGAATGCACCTGTCAGGTTATGAGTATTGAGGGTAAATTCCACACCTTTATTATTAATGGTACCATAATTGCCATAAGGAGAAGCCAGAGCTGAAGATGCATTACCGCGTGTACCCATGTAGGATGGTAATTGCAACGCCATAAGCATGTCTTTCGAAGTTTTGTCGTACATATCTACCACCAGTCCAATGCGGTCTCTGAAGAAGTTGAGGTCAATACCAAGGTTCCACTGTTCCTGTGTTTCCCATTTGATGTAGGGATTGGCCAGATTTCTCTGACGATAGCCGAGACCTAATCCTGAAGGCATCTTGGCAATGGCAGCGCCCCACATGTACGAACCGATGTTTGAATTACCGGTTTGTCCCCAGCCAAAACGAATTTTACCATTGTTGAGTACACCGGTAATTGATTTAAGAAATTCTTCATTAGTAAATCTCCAGGAGGAGGCAAATGAATGGAAACCTGCCCAGCGGTTCTTTGGCCCGAAGTTCGATGAACCATCGCGACGATAAGTATATGTACCCATGTAACGGTCATCGTAGTTGTAGGTTGCACGTCCGAAGAATGAAGCCATAGACGAACTGCCAAAACCAGTATTTATTTGCGGATCAGAACCAAGGTTTGGATTATGAATGTCGTTGGATGGAAGATTGGTGGAGGATACTCCTTCATATTCGTAGTTGGATTCCCATATTTCTTGTCCGAGCATGGCGGTATAGTTGTGTTTATCGACTTTTCCACTGTATGTCAGGTAGTTTTTGAACTGCCAGAATTTGTTGATATTGTTTTGAATCGAACTAGAATTTGATTTGCGGCTCCAGTTGCCATAAGTCACAGCCGGTTCGAAGCGTTCACCGCGTGATCCGCCAATGTCAAAACCAAGTTCGGTATGCCATACAAGTGGTTTGTAGGGATTGATTTCGGCAAAAATATTACCTGCCAGTTTATTCCTATCAAGCAAAATATCTTCATCCATAGCCATAGCTATCGGGTTGATACGGGTATATCCTTCGCGTACAACGCTTGCATAATTGCCGTCAAGATCGTAGATGGGTATATCCGGAGGGGTGAGAAGCGAGTATTTAACAATGCCTTCGTCACTGTCGGCCAGACCAAGTCTTTCGTGAGTCATGGAGTACATACTGTTCAATCCAAGTTTGAACCATTTTTTTAATTGTGCATCGAGATTGGCACGGAAGGAATAGCGGTTGAATTTAGTACCGATAATGGTTCCCTGTTGGTTCATATACGAACCGGATACATAATATTTAATTAAATCTGTACCTCCCTGAGCCGAAATCTGATGCTGATTCATCGGCGCAATCTGGAAGATTGCATCCTGCCAGTTTGTACCGTTGCCGAGCAGGGTTGGATCCAGAAATTCAGGACGATCATCCTTAGCATTGCTTTCCTGCGATACAGAATTGCTGTATTCGGCAAATTCTCTCAGGTTCATCATGTCGATGCGCGCAGCCTGACGTTGCACGCCAAACAATCCTTCGTAAGAGAATTTAGCTTCTCCTGCTTTTCCTTTTTTCGTAGTAATAAGAACAACGCCGTTTGAACCCTGAGCACCATAAATAGCTGTTGCAGAGGCATCTTTCAGGATTTCCATGGAAACAATATCAGAAGGATTGATGGTTGAAAGCGGAGAGATGGTTGATGTACTCCCATTGCCAAGTGCATCGCCCAGACCGAATGATGCTCCGCTGTTGCCACCTCCCTGAACGATGACACCATCAATAACATAAAGGGGTTCTGCATTGGAATTGATGGTAGACTGACCGCGAACACGGATAGACACTGACGAACCCGGTGCTCCGGAAGTCATCACCGAATTTACACCGGCAACACGTCCCTGCAAAGCCTGATCGAGGTTCGTAATGATTGAACCTTTGATTTTATCTTCACCTACAGTGACAGCAGCTCCCGATAAATCGCTTTTTTTCATGGTACCGTAACCAACCACAACCACTTCGCCGAGGGTTTTCCGGTCTTCGTTCAGTACTATTTTAAAACTGGTGCGATTGCCCACAACCTCTTCAACGGATGTATATCCGAGGCTGGAGAAGATCAATACCGGATTTTTTGAGGTCAGATTAATTGCAAAACTTCCGTCTGCTTTTGTCACTGTACCATTACCGGTTCCTTTTTCAATAACATTGACTCCGATCATGGCTGTATTGTCGTTGCCGTCAATGACAGTCCCGGTTACCCGACGCGATTCCTGAGCCATAATTTGCCAGCTCAATAGCAGAGCTGTACATAGCAAAATAATGTTTCTCATATAAAACGATACATTTTTAATTAAATAATTTATTTAAGGTATTGAATATTTTTTTACAAATATAAATTTATGTATGTGGAGGTTAAAGTATTATTTTATCCATTATTAATACTATTTTGTCCGGTTGATTTATTTTCGGTGTTTTTCGAAAAATGCATAGCGTATTTGCCACCATTGATCAGGAACGTTGTGCCCGTTTTCCGGGAAAATGTAAAATTCCTTTTCGGAATGAATACGGTTATAACCGGCGAAATTGGTATGCGGCGGACAAACTTCGTCCTGCAGCCCCACAGCCATGATTACCGGACAGGTTATTTTATGTGCCAGATTTTTAATATCGAAGTAGGAGAGTGTCTCATACAGCTTTTTATCCGTAAGTTTTAGCTCTGCCTGTTTTTTCTGCACGGGTTCGGCAGGCCAGTTTACAATACTGAAATAATCGGGATAATCGGACAGAAACGGTATGGTAGGGGCAGCCGCAGTTATTCGCCGGTCGAGTGCGCAGGCAGCAAGGGTAAATGCACCACCCTGACTTCCTCCTTCGGCAAATATATTCAGGGTGTCAGTTTCAGGGCGCGATGATACAAAATCAATAGCACGGATCAAATCCATAAAGGCTCCGCGATAATAATATTTGTCTTTATCTCCTAATTCGAAAGTTATCCAGTCACCATAAATATTTCCGGGCTGGTTTAGTCCCTGTCCGCGTGTAGAAAGTATAAATTCGGCCATTTCGGGATTGTCGGCAGGATTCGGAAGCCAGGGTTTTGAACCGTAACCCATGTATGAAACAATCACAGGGTATTTGCCTTTTTTCTCCGGGACACAGTAGTAACCTGATATTTCTGCATTTTCGAGCGATCGCATGGTCACTTTGTATGTTTTTCTTTTATCGCCGGGTTTTCCGGGCAACAGCGTTAGCTTATAATCGGGCGTCACGGTGGCAAGCTCTTTCTTTGCTTTTTCCCAAAATTCATCCAGATCGGGCTGATTATCGGGGAGCGATACGATGGCTTCCGGTTCCGGTAAACCGAACGAAAAACTAATCATGGCCGAATCGTACGGATGAATAATTGTTTGTTGCGCAAAACTGTAAACAGGTGTCCGTTTGTCGGTGCTTACAGTCAGTTGCAGGTTTTCACTTCGTTTGATGTCATCTGTGTTTTTTACCAGTATGTCTATTCGGGGCATTTCGGGTGAATAGAATACCCAGCCCGAAGTCATTTTCACCTCATGACTTAATTTACTGCCAGTGGTCGTTGTTTGGGCATATATAGGGAGCTGCAGGAAAGCCGCAAACAAAAATATTAAATTTATCCTTTTCATTTTTTGATTTTAGGACTTAAACGGTATATAACTACATCCTGGCCGGGTATAGTAAGATTAACAGACTTTGCAGTAGTGCCTTCGGGCTTCGAAGTCCACAAATTTCTGATGTTGTAGGTCGTTTTATAGAATTCTGTCGATCGGTTGGAAACTTTATCATCCATATTGAAACGCTGCCATTCAACGGTGTAATTCACACTTTCTTTATTTCTGTTCAGAACACAGAAAGCCCAGTCGCCGCCGGTGAGAGGTTTCAGCCAGACTTCCACTCCGTTTTTTGCTTCAGCTTTCAGTCCCTGAATACCCAGAGAATCCTGGTTAACAGCAATCACTTCTTTATTCATCAGAATACTCATGGTTTCCTGACTCATGGAACGGATATCGTTGCCGAGGATAAGAGGTGCCGCTAGCATACACCACATGGTGAAATGCGCTCTGTCCTGATTGGCAGGCATGCCGTTGCCTACTTCGAGCATATCGGGGTCGTTCCAGTGACCTGGACCCGCATACTGACGAAGTCCTTCCTGTAAATCAAGTATTTGCATAACTCCTAATGCTTTCCAGTTTCCGTGGTCATCGATACAGTCGAAACAGTTATAGATATCGCCGGTGGTTCGCCACATGTGACCGGTTTCTTTTGCCCAGGTCCAGGGTTTGCTGTTACCCCATTCGCACATGCTGAACAGTATGGGACGTCCGGCAGCCCGCAGAGCATCACGCATTAGCTGGTAAGCGCTCATCGGATTGATGTTTTCGGTAGCACACCAGTCGTATTTAAGGTAATCAATTCCCCAGGAAGCGTAGGTGAGTGCATCCTGATATTCGTGTCCGAAACTTCCGGGACGACCTCCGCAGGTTGTTCTTCCGGCATCGGAATAAATACCCAGTTTCAAACCTTTGGAATGAATATAGTCGGACAATGCTTTAATGCCTGAAGGAAATTTTACCGGATCGGCGGTGATAAATCCCTGACTGTCGCGCTGACCGTGCCAGCAGTCGTCGAGATTAATGTAAATATAGCCGGCATCGCGTAAGCCTGTTTCTACCAACTGGTCGGCAATGCCCATGATAAGTTTTTCGTCAATATCACAGGCAAATTTATTCCAGCTGTTCCAGCCCATAGGCGGTGTCAGCGCCAGTTTGTCAAATTTTTGAGCAGGAGAAGCAAAAGACAGCAATATTAACAAAAAAAGTAAAAGCGGTTTTTTCATGATTTCAAAATGTATTGGTTAAATGAAGGATAATGAATGTTGCAAAAATAGAACTTGGAACAATCAAAAACCACTCATATATTATCAATAACTAATACAATTTTATCATGAGTGATTTAAATGATTTGTTTTGTTTTTCGGTAATTTTCCCGAAACTCTTTGGGCGAACAATCTTTTTTCTTTTTGAATATGCGGTTGAAATTCGAAAGGTTATTGAAACCACATTCATAACATATTTCCGAAATGGAATTGGTGGTATCCACCAGCAGTCTGCTGGCATATCCGAGACGGATTTCAATCAGGTAATCGGTGATTGTTTTGCCGGTTCGCAATTTGAAAAAACGGCTGAATGAAACCGACGACATCCCGGCAATGCTTGCCAGATCTTCCAGACGGATGGGCTCTTTGAAATGGATATTGATGTAATCGTGTACTTTGGAAATGCGTCGACTGTCGGAACTGTCGTCAATATTGGCAAACGATGAACTTGAAAGGATTCGCGAATTGTCGCTCATTGATAATTCATACAGGATTGTCATGAATTTGATGACCGCGTAAAATCCATTTGTCTCTGAAGCCAGCGTATCCAGCTGCGGATATATTTTCATGATGGCTTCCATTGGAAAACTAACCCCCTGTTTGGCATTCTCAAACATCTTCCGGATGCTGTCGAACTGATTTTTATTCAGCAGGTTACCAAAAAATAATTCCGATGAGAACTGTATGGTTATTTCGCGGATATTTCTGGAAGTACACTGATATTGTTCCCAGACATGCTCGAGTTTTTCACCGGCTACGAGCGTCAGATCATAGTCACCGATTACTTCCACCGAATCGCCGATGATTCGCCTTACACCTTTTGCATTTTCCACATAGTTGAGTTCAAACTCCGAATGTGAATGAATGGGGTAGGTGAATTCCGATTTTATCCTGTCTGCAATATAAAAACAGTCCTTATCCGACAGTGGAGTTATTTCAGTAATGATGTGGTGGGATTTGTTGTTCATAAAGTATCATATAACGATAATAATAATACAAACATAGATATTATTTTGTTGTATCCGATATGAAAAATTGTTATTTTAATAAAATAGTTGATATTCTATGTAAAATCAGGCGAATGTCCGATAGAAAGGTTTTTTCGCTAATCAGAATACTGTTGTCATCAGAGTAATCTTATAAAGCCGGTTTGTTATCCCGGCATTATAATATTATTGTATATCGGGCATATTTTCGAAGAAATGCCATCAACCTCTATAGGTAAAACCGGTAATATTACCTGACGAACACAAGTTTATTGTCAGTAGAGAGTTGCTCGTTGTACCAGTAGCCTTCTTCAGAGAATGCTTTGAGCGATTCCGGGTCATTGATTTCATGATGGATAACGAAACGTGCCATTCGTCCGCGTGCTTTTTTGATATAGATGACGATGGGTTTGAACCTGTCGGTGTGTGGTTGATATTGCAGAAACTCCACATCAATGATGCGGGCTTTCAATATGGAAGGATCAAGCGTACGGAAGTATTCGTTGGACATCAGGTTGAGAATGATCTCTGGTTTTTCCGTCTTGTCAAGGGTTTTCCTCACTTCGCGGCTTATCCGTTCTTTCCAGAAATCGTACAAATCGCGTCCGAATTCAGGACTTAGCTGATTGCTGACATCCAGACGGTATGGTTGTATCAGATCCAGCGGTCGCAGCACTCCATACAAACCCGAAAGGATGCGCAGATGCCGCTGTGCATAGTCAATCTCCTGATTGTTCATGCTGCCGACATCCAAGCCGTGATAAACCTCACCGTTGTACACCCACAGAGCCTGCTTGGCATTGTCGGGAGTAAAGGGGGTGTGCCAGTGAAAAAAACGATCGGCATTCTGCTCTGCAATATTTACATTCACCTGCAATAGTTCAGCCAGCTCCTGAATGGAATAGGTCTTCAACTCTTCGATAATTTTTTCAGCTTCTTTCAGATATACAGATTGGGTATTTTCCTGTACCTGATTCTGAGGTTTGAAATTCTGAATTTTAGCAGGTGAGAGCAGTATAAGCATGATTAGTTTGTTTTTGAAGGATACAAAGATAAAAAAAAGTGTAATAAGAAAACCGTAGAAAAGAATGAAGTGAGTTTTTAAATTAAATTCAGTCTGAACAGCTATCAAATTCAACATTACTGAAACAAATTATATTATTTAAATGCTCAGTTCTTCCTCCTTCAGGGTGTTGGGTGGCTTTATACTTTCAAAAAAATCGTGCTGGCAGAAGCTTATTCCGGATTTATTTAGTAATTTTGTAGCTTCAAAAGTTAATTTGTCAACCCATTGACTAACAGATACTTTCAAATTTATTAACACTCAAAATACTTATCTGATGAAACCTACATTATTTGTACTTGCAGCCGGAATGGGCAGTCGGTATGGTGGTTTGAAGCAACTCGACGGGCTGGGACCCAACGGGGAAACCATCATGGATTATTCTGTATTTGATGCCGAAAGAGCCGGTTTTGGTAAAGTTGTTTTTGTTATTCGCAAATCATTCGAAGAAGATTTCCGTAACATTGTACTGAAAAAATACGAAGGTGTTATCGAAACTGAAGTGGTGTTTCAGGATATTACCGATGTGCCCGAAGGCTTTACGTATAACCCCGAACGTACCAAACCCTGGGGTACCAATCATGCCGTACTGATGGGAAAAAATGTTATCCGTGAACCGTTTGCTGTTATCAATGCAGATGATTTCTACGGTAAAGATGCATTCGCGGTTATGGCTGAGTTTCTTCGTGGTGTAACCGGAAAACAGAATGAATACTGTATGGTAGGTTATCGTGTGGGAAATACCCTGTCGGAAAGCGGATCGGTAAGCCGCGGTGTGTGTGTGGTGGACGAAAACGGCAACCTGACCAACGTGGTGGAACGTACTTCCATCGAAAGAAAAGGTGATGATATTGTTTTTATAGACGAAGAAGGCAAAAAAGTGGTAATCGGCGAAAACACACCGGTATCCATGAATATGTGGGGCTTCACACCCGATTATTTCGATTATTCGCTGGATGATTTCAAAAAATTCCTAGCTGAATACGGCAACGAACTGAAATCAGAATTCTTCATTCCTCTGGTTGTCAATACCCTGATTATATCCGGCAAAGTAACCTGCAAAGTATTGGACTCAACAGCCAAATGGTTTGGAGTAACCTATGCCGAAGATCGTGCTGAAGTAGTGGCTAAAATTCAGAAACTGATTGACGAAAGCATTTATCCTGCTAAATTGTATAAATAGATCAACCTTAGGAATCCTATACTTAAATCAAAATTAATATGACTAGAATTTTAGTAACAGGCGGTACTGGCTATATCGGTTCGCATACAGTGGTTGAGCTCCAGAATGCCGGATTTGAAGTGGTTATCGTTGACAACCTCTCGAACTCCAATATCGAAGTATTGAACGGTATCGAAAAAATTACCGGCATTCGTCCCGCATTTGAAAACATTGATTGCACCGATTATGTAAACATGGATCGCATGTTCGAAAAATATACCGGTATAGAAGCAATAATACATTTTGCAGCCAGCAAGGCTGTAGGCGAATCGGTTGAGAAACCGCTGCTTTACTACCGCAATAACCTGGTTTCGCTGATAAACCTGATGCAGCTGATGCCTATACACAATGTGAAAAATATGGTTTTCTCCTCATCTTGTACCGTGTACGGACAACCCGATATCCTACCCGTAACCGAAAGCGCCCCCATCAAACCGGCACTTTCACCTTACGGAAACACAAAACAGATTTGCGAGGAAATCATCCGCGATACAGCTTATTCAAACTCTTTTTACCAGGCTACAATCCTGCGTTACTTCAATCCGATTGGCGCTCATCCAAGTGCAGAGATCGGTGAACTCCCCAACGGAGTACCCAACAACCTGGTTCCGTTTATCACCCAGACTGCAGCAGGTGTCCGCAAACAACTTCAGGTGTTTGGTAATGATTACAACACTCCCGACGGAACCTGTATACGCGACTATATCAACGTTGTGGACCTGGCCAAAGCGCATGTCATTGCCGTAAAACGCATGCTGGAACATAAAAGCAAGTCAAATATCGAAACTTTCAACCTGGGAACAGGACGCGGTTTGTCGGTGCTCGAACTGGTAAAT
>JAFNAU010000017.1 GCA_017860335.1 Bacteroidota bacterium | reverse complement strand
CCCAGCAGATGATAGATTTCTTCGGCAACATGCGGGGCAAATGGAGCAAGAATAATACATAAAGGTTCGAGTATCGCTTTTTTGCTGCACTGCATGGAGTACAGTTCATTGACACAAATCATAAATGCCGAAACTGAAGTGTTGTATGAGAACGTTTCAATGTCACCGCCGATTTTTTTAATGGTTTTATGAAGTATTTTCAGTTCCTCTGCAGTTGCATTTTCGTCACTGACAGAAAATTTTTCATCTCTGAACATTAGTCCCCAAAGTTTTTTCAGGAAACGGTGAACTCCGTCAATGCCGTTTGTGTCCCAGGGTTTAGACTGCTCAAGTGGTCCAAGGAACATTTCATAAAGCCGCAGCGTGTCTGCACCGTAACGTTCAACGATATCGTCGGGATTTACAACGTTGAACATGGATTTAGACATTTTTTCCACAGCCCAGCCGCAGATGTATTTGTCGTCTTCGAGAATAAACTCAGCAGTTTTGTATTCAGGATTCCATGATTTGAATTTTTCGATATCCAGTATGTCATTTGAAACAATATTGACATCCACATGGATGGCGGTTGTGTCGTATTGGTCTTTCAAATTCAATGAAACAAACGTGCTGGTTCCCTGAATGCGATAAACGAAGTTACTTCGTCCCTGTATCATTCCCTGATTAATCAGTTTTTTGAAAGGCTCATCTTTTGCTATCAGTCCAAGATCAAACAGGAACTTATTCCAGAAACGACTGTATATGAGGTGTCCGGTGGCATGCTCGGTTCCTCCGATGTAGAGATCCACATTTTGCCAGTACTCGCAGGCTTCTTTGCTTACCAGTGCATTCTCGTTTTTCGGATCCATGTACCTTAAATAATAAGCTGATGATCCGGCAAATCCTGGCATGGTATTCAGTTCCAGAGGATAACCCTCGCCGGTATTCCAGTTTTTGGCACGACCAAGTGGTGGTTCGCCTGTTTCGGTCGGAAGAAATTTGTCAACTTCAGGAAGCTCAAGTGGCAATTTGCTTTCGTCGAGCATGTAAGGCATACCTTCTTTATAGTACACCGGAAATGGTTCGCCCCAATAACGCTGACGACTAAAGATAGCATCACGTAACCGGTAATTAACCTTTACGTAACCAATTCCTTTTTCTGTAATGTATTCTTTTGTTTTTGCTATTGCCTCCTTTACAGTCAGTCCGTTCAGGAAACCCGAATTTGTCAGAATGCCTTCCTTGGCATCAAAGCTTTCCTGGCTTACATCAGCTCCTTCGATGAGCGGAATTATTGGCAGATTGAAATTTTTAGCAAAAGCATAGTCTCGACTATCGTGTGCAGGAACTGCCATGATTGCGCCCGTACCGTATCCGGCAAGAACATAATCACTTATCCAAATCGGTATTTTTGTGCCTGCAACGGGATTAATTGCATAAGAGCCTGTGAACACACCAGTTACACGGCGGTCGGCAATGCGTTCCCGCTCGGTTCTTTTTTTGGTAGCTGTAATATAATTGTTGACTTCTTTAGCATATTCATCGGTAGTGCAGATTTTGACCAGATCACTTTCGGGTGCCAGAACCATAAATGTTACGCCAAAAATGGTATCTGCACGTGTTGTGAAAATATTGAATGCAAAGTCTTTGTCTGCCAGCTGAAAGGTCATTTCGGCACCCTCCGAACGTCCAATCCAGTTTTTCTGCGTTTCTTTCAGCGAATCAGTCCAGTCAAGGCTGTCAAGTCCTTCGAGCAGACGCTGCGCGTAAGCGGATACTCGCAGACTCCACTGGCGCATTACGCGTTGTTCGACCGGGTAGCCTCCGCGGATCGAAAGTCCTTCAACCACTTCATCGTTTGCAAGTACAGTTCCTAACTGCGGGCACCAGTTTACGGTGAGGTCAGCAAGATAAGCAATGCGATAATTCAGCAGTACTTTCTGCTGTTCAATTTCAGAATACAATTTCCATTCTTCGGCTGTAAAAACCAGTTCTTCGGTGCATGAAGCATTTATATCGCTGGTGCCGTTATGCTCGAACTTTTTTACTAATTCATTGATTGGTAATGCCTTTTGTAGATTGGTGTCGTAATAATGGTTGAACATCTGGATAAACGCCCATTGAGTCCATTTATAATAGTCCGGTTCACAGGTTCTGACTTCGCGGTCCCAGTCGTAGCAAAAACCGATTTTGTCGAGTTGTTCGCGATAGCGGGCAATATTTTTCTGTGTGGTTACCGCAGGATGTTGTCCGGTCTGTATTGCATATTGCTCTGCCGGAAGTCCGTAAGCATCGTAACCCATCGGATGAAGCACATTGTAGCCCTTTAGTCTTTTATAACGGCTGTAAATGTCAGAAGCAATATAACCAAGCGGATGTCCGACATGCAATCCGGCTCCCGAAGGATATGGGAACATATCTAATACATAAAATTTTGGTTTCGAATGGTCGATTCCTGTTTTATATGTTTTGTTTTTAACCCAGTATTGTTGCCATTTTTGCTCTATCTCTCTGAATTTGTATTCCATAATAAATTGATAATAAATTACATGCGAAGATTATTCTGTATTTGTTATAAGAATGTGCAAAGTTACAAAAAATCACTTGATATACTACAGATATAGTTAATTTGTGATTACAATTAAGGTGCTTAATAAGTCACCTTAAAAATATTTATGCTAAATTGAGGATTAAATATTCAAATTAACTCAATCGTAAGGATGAATATTATAAATTTGCACCCTTTTCTCCGATTATGAAAGACCAGACCAATAATTATTGAAATTAAAATGTGCAAAAAATCTTCGTGATTGTTGTTATTATTCCGCAAAATATATTATTTTTGTCGGATAATATGCGGTAAAATGATGTAATAAATCTGTTAATTATATCGTTTACAAGAAAATAGTTAATTTTAATATTTCAGAAAATTTTCAATTAATAATAAATCAAATTTAATTTTAAACCCGTGAGATTAGTAACAACTATTGTCACACAATTTTTAACTCATTATGGCAAAACAAACTGCAACTAAAAAGAAACAATCAAAGGGATTATCAGGAGCTTTGGTGATTCTCCTTTGCTTTATTTTAGGAGTAATTATTTACTTATTTGTATTCGGTGCTCCTAGCAACTTTATTGACAACAACCCCAAAAACAATCCTGTTCAGGGTAACATGTTAGGTACAATTTATAAAGGGGGATTTGTAGTACCAATTCTTTTAACATGGTTACTTTCAGTAATTGTATTAAGCGTTGAACGTTGGATAGCAATCAATAGATGTCGTGGTAAAGCTGACCTGACAAAATTCGTTGCTAACGTTAAAGAAAAACTTGAACTTGAAGACATCGACGGTGCTAAAGAACTTTGTGCAAAACAAAAAGGCTCAGTAGCTGCAGTTGTTAGTGCGGGTCTGGATACTTATAAATTAATGTCAAAAAGCGCACCCGAACTCAGTAAAGAACAAAAGGTGGCTACTATTAATAAAACGATCGAAGAAGCTACAGCACTTGAAATGCCGACAATGAACCAGAATCTTCCTGTAATTGCAACATTTACAGCACTTGGTACTCTTACCGGTTTGTTCGGAACTGTACTCGGTATGATCCGTTCATTCTCGGCTTTGGCTGGTGAAGGTGGAACTGACTCTGCAGCTCTTTCTGTTGGTATCTCTGAAGCTTTGGTAAATACAGCTTTCGGTATCTTGACCGGTGCTTTGGCTGTTATTTCCTATAACTTCTTTACTGCAAAAATTGATAATATCTCTTACGCAATCGACGAAATCGGATTTTCAATTGTGGGTGTTTTCCAGTCGAAACATTAATATTTGAATCGGAATAGCCTATGCGTAGTAGTTAAGCATAAGTTCAATTTATGCTTAATTGCCGATATTATAATTAGATTCATTTAATTAATAAAACGAAAGAACAATGCCGAAAATAAAAATAGCAAGAAAAAGTACATGGATCGACATGACCCCGATGAGTGATGTTATGATTTTGCTCTTGACGTTTTTCATGCTGACCTCTACTTTCTTGAAGCCCGACCCGGTAAAAGTTAGTACACCCGGATCTGTCTCGGAAATTAGTATACCTGAGAAGAATATTTTCTCTGTATTGATTTCACCCGATGGAAAAGTGTTTCTGGATATCGATAATCCCGATGACAGAACGACTATTCTGGAACAGGTAGCTGCTGAATATCAAATCAATCTGACTGATAAGGAAAAGAAAGATTTTAGTATTGGAACTTCTTTTGGTGTGCCCATGGAACAATTTAAAGAATTCATGGCAATACCCGGAGAAAAACAAAAAGCAGCATTACCTAACTTTGGAGTTCCTACAGACAGTACTGACAATCAATTTCAGGCTTGGGTGAAAGCAGCACGCGAAGTAAAAGGAAAAGATATGGTTATCGCCATCAAGGCTGACCAGTCAACTCCTTATAAGAAAATTAAAGCAGTAATGGGTTCTCTTCAGGATTTACGAGAAAACAGGTACAATCTTATTACTTCATTGCGTGAAGTTAGTACAGCTAAACCAAAGTAAAAAATCAATAAACTTCATTTCGTACTAAATGAAATAAGTTTTGAAGTAAAAAAATAAGAATATGTCAGCAGAAATTCAAGAGAAAGATAGTGGCGGTAAGAAAAAAGCTGGTCACATGAAGAAATTGAGTACACGTATCGATTTCACCCCTATGGTGGATATGATCATGTTGTTACTTACATTCTTTATGCTCGCCACAAGTATGAGTAAACCGCAGACAATGGAAATAGGTATGCCTACGAAAGATAAAATGGACGAAAAGGACAAGAATGAAGCAAAAGCTTCGGAAGCTGTCACTCTTTATTTATCCAAAGATCATAAGGTATATTATTTTATGGGTATTCCAGATCTTGTAAAACCCAACTTTTTAAAGCAAACGGATTTTTCTCCCGAAGGATTAAGAAAAATTCTTTTGTCAAAAAATATAGCAGTAGTTACTAAAGTTAACGAACTGAAAGAAAAAAAGATGAAATTACAAGTTTCTAAGGAAGATTATGACAAGCAATTGGCAAAACTGAAAAGTAGTCCGGGAACACCGGTTGTGGTTATCAAGCCACTTGATAATTCAACATACAACGACATGATTTCAGCTCTTGACGAAATGCTTATATGTAATGTCGGTAAATATGCAATTACCGAGCTGGAGCCTAATGATAAAACGATACTGAAGAATTCAAATGTTCAGTATGAAGTAGCTCCTAAGAATTAATTAATTATCATTTAATAAATGAAAAATGGCAAAAGATGTTAATTTAACTTCTCAGGAATGGATCGATTTGATTTTTGAGGGAAAAAATCAAGACTACGGAGCTTATACTCTCCGTAAAAGTTCCCCCAAACGACATTTACTTTCGTTTCTTGGAGTTGCTATTGTGGCTGTATTGATCTTTGCATCTGCAAGTCTGATTAATATGATTAATCAGAACAGAAAAAAAGATACAATGACAGAAGTTGCTCAAATGTCGAATATCAGTATGAAAAAGGCTGTTGTGCCTAAAGAAAATATTGAGAAAGCATTTAAAGCGCCTCCTCCTCCAGAGTTGAAAAGTAGTTTGAAATTTACTGCTCCTGTAATTAAAAAAGACGAGGAAGTTAGAGAAGAGAATGAGGTAAAATCTCAGGAAGAAATAACTGAATCAAAAGTTGCGATTTCAGTAGCAGATGTGAAAGGTACCAATGAAGAAACCGGTGTTGATATTGCCACACTTCAGGAACATAAAGTAATCGTAGCAGAGGAAGAACCCGAAAAAGTATTCGAAGTAGTGGAACAACCACCTTCGTTTCCCGGGGGAGATGCTGCACTCATGGAATACCTGAACAAAAATATCAGTTATCCGCCTATTGCACAAGAGAATAGTATCCAGGGTAAAGTAACCTGCTCATTTGTGGTTGGAAAAGATGGTTCTATTCAAGATGTTCGGGTTGAGCGTAGTGTTGATGCAAGCCTTGACAAAGAAGCTGTAAGAGTTATCAAATCCATGCCTAAATGGATACCAGGTAGACAAGGTGGTAATGCTGTAAAGGTTAAATATTATCTTCCTGTATCATTCAGGTTACAGTAGTCGAAGTATCATTAAATAAAGACAAAATTTAATCCGGCTTGTAAATACAGGTTCAGATTAAATTTTGTTTTTGTTACTTAGTTTGATGTTCTTGTGTTTGTTTTCGTTCAGATTTTGCCGGTTTACAGTCGGTGAGAAATTACATAAAGGTCATCATTATTTTTTTATAATTTTCTGACTTGTCAGAACATGTCGCATGTGAGAATTGTTTTAAACATATATAATTATCTGAAAATGAGAAATCTTAGTTTAATTATTGTAGCAATATTCAGCATTTTCTTAATAAGTTCTTGTGCTAAAACCAAGAAAGACAAAAATGAGAATACTATAACCAGCGGTTATATTAAAATAGCTGTTGATCAGACTATGCAGAAAGTTATACAAAATGAAATAGATGTATTTGAAGGTTTATATCCTGCTAAAATTGAACCAATTTTCACAACAGAAACAGAAGCAATCGAATTGTTGAAAAAAGACAGTGTAAGACTGATTGTAACAGCCCGAAAACTTACCGAAGGTGAAATGAATTATTTTCTCGATAAGAAATTTCAACCAAAAAATGTACGCATAGCTATTGATGGAATAGCTCTGATAATTCATCCTCAGAATCCGGATTCAATTATCAGTGCAGATAACGTAAAAAAGATATTAACCGGAGAATATACTCAATGGAAGGAGATATTTCCGGGATCAAAATTAGGAAAAATACAAGTCGTGTTTGATAACGCAAAATCAAGCACAGTAAGATATGCAATAGACTCGATTTGCCGCGATAAACCGATTTCACAAAATTTGAGTGCCCTGGAGCTGAACGAAGAAGTCGTTGATTATGTTTCCAAATCACCGGGTGCTCTCGGATTTATCGGAGTAAACCTCATTAGCGATGATGCTGATACCACTGCAATAGATTTTACGAAAAAAATACAGGTAATGCGGGTTTCAAGAGAAGAATTAGCAGACCGATATAATAGTGTTCAGCCTTATCAGTATTATATTTACACACACGAATATCCATTTGTTCGCGACATTTATTTTATCGTTAATGACCCCAGAGGCGAACTACCAAAGGGCTTTTCCAGATTTGTTTCGAGCGATAAAGGACAACGTATAATCAAACGGTCTGGTTTACTACCATCAACTATGCCAATCAGCACCGTGCATATAACCGATTGAAATAAACAGATAGTGTTTAGATTTCAGGCATAAATTTTGAACCGAATAATATAAGAAAATAAATATAAACTTTTAAAAGATAGATAAAAATGAAAAAAGGTATGTTTTTAGCCTTGTTTGTAAGTGCGGTAACGATTGTTTCTGCGACTAACAAGATGGCAATTGATTATTATGAAGCCGGAGAATATGCAACCGCAAAATCGCACTTCCTTGCTGGTAACGTTGATGCTATGGACAGTTACTATCTGGGTCAGATTTACTTTAAACAAAATAAAGTAGATTCAGCAAAGTATTATTTTGAGAAAGGTTTACAGTTGGACGCTACAAATGCTTACAACACAATAGGTCTTGCCACCATCAAAATGGCAAACGATCCAAAAGGAGCCGATGGTATGCTTAAAACTGTATCGAAGCTAAAACAGTACAAAAAAGATGCAGGTATATTTACTGCAATAGCCGAATCATATCAGCTTAATAACAATGACTTACAAACTAAAGCATACCTTACAAAAGCAAAAAAAGCTGATAAAAAAAGCGCATTACCTTATATTCTGGAAGCCGATAAATTTATTGAACAGAAAAATAACGGTGAAGCTGCCGTGAGATATGAAAATGCTATCTATTTTGACCCGAGCTCAAAAGCAGCATTGCTGAAACTCGCAAATCTTTATGAAACCACAAGAACTCAACTTGCTTTCGATTACCTGCGTAAAGCAATTGAAGTTGATCCGAAATATGCAATTGGCTTATCAACCCTGGGCGAGATGAGTTACAGAAAAGGATTTTATCCACAAGCAATGGAATCTTACGAAAAATACCTTGCTCTGGTAAATCCAACTCCCAAAGATTATGCGCAATATGCAACAATTCTATATTTCAATAAACAATACACCAAAACACTCGAGGCGATAGCCAAAGCACCCCAGGATTATATTATGGAACGTCTTAAAATGTATTGTTTGTATGAATTAGGTAACTATGCCGAAGCAGAAGCTGTAGGTACCAAGTTTATGCAGAATACCCCGGTAAAAGATATTATTTCGAAAGATTATACCAGTTTTGCTAAAACGCTGGCAAAAGTAAAAAAATATAATGAAGCTGCCGGAAATTATGAAGCTGCATTCAAGCTGGATACAACTAAGCTCGAATATCTGAGTGAAGCTGCAAAAGCCTTTGAAAGAGCAAAAAATTATCCGAAAGCAATCGAAAATTATCAGCATGTAATCACGGCAAATCCTGCGCATTCCATGGCAGATATTTATACTTTGGGTGCTGCTTATTACAATGGCGGACTGGATACGGTTTCAATAAAAGACAAAGCGATGCGTAAAGCTTATTTATTGAAAGCTGACAGTACTTTTAAATCAATGAGCACAAAATTTCCCGATCATTATTTGGGATATCTTTCAAGTGCCCGAACCAATTCTGCTTTAGATCCTGAAACTACTCAGGGTTTGGCAAAACCATATTATGAAAAAGCTCTGGAAGTAATGCTGCCATCGCAGACAGAACGTAAATCTGAAATTCTGGAATGTTATCGTTATCTGGGTTATTACTATTATGTGAAAAATGAATTAGCACAATCAAAAGTCTTCTGGACCAAAGTATTGGAAATAGAACCAACAGATTCCATATCGCTTCAGGTTATTAAAAGTATTGATTCGAGCCTGAAAAAAGGGAAACAATAAAAACGATTATAATACCAAATCAAAAAAGCTGCTGTATAAGCAGCTTTTTTGATTTAGTAAAAAATGGTTAACTTTGCATACTTAAAATAAAGTAAATTGAGCAGTTATAAAACACATACTTTGTCGAATGGTCTGCGGCTTGTGCATCTACCCAATAATTCATCTGTATCCTATTGCGGAGTGATAATTAATGTGGGTTCACGGGATGAAAATGATGATGAATATGGCATGGCTCATTTTACAGAGCATATGCTTTTTAAAGGGACAAAAAAACGTAATTCCCGTCAGATAATTAACCGCTTAGAGGATGTGGGAGGCGAATTGAATGCCTATACCTCAAAAGAAGAAACAGTAGTCTATGCCGGATTTTTAAATGAATATTCCGAAAGAGCCATCGAACTGATAGCCGATATAGTACAGAATTCGCAATTTCTACAATTTGAAATTGAAAAAGAAATAGAAATAATACAGGATGAAATTCAGTCGTATAACGACAGTCCTTCTGAGCTGATTTTCGATGATTTTGAAGAAATGCTATTCTTTTCAAATCCTATGGCTCACAATGTACTTGGTAAAAAGGAGACGATAACCGGATTTGATACAGTCCGAGCAACAGAATTTTATAATACACATTATACACCCGATGAGATGGTCTTCTTTTCGTTAGGTTCAGTTGATTTTAACAAGATTATCCGCTGGTGTAAGAAATATTTTATTACAACTCCAAATAAAACAAATGTTCAACTCAGACAAATCCCGGAAATACAACCGGCTAAAACGCTTGAGTTTAAGAAAAATACCCATCAGGTACATTGTATGATTGGTACACGTGCATATGATATACACCACCCTGACAGGCTTGTTCTGTATCTGCTTAATAATATTCTGGGAGGGCCCGGGATGAACAGTTTACTGAATTTATCACTACGCGAAAAGCATGGACTTGTATATAATGTAGAAGCAGAATATCAGGCCTTTACTGATACAGGATGGTGGGCAGTGTATTTTGGTTGTGATCCTGAAAATACCGCAAAATGTGAAAAATTAATCAGAAAAGAGCTTGCCGGTTTATGTAATAGTTCAATTGCTGTTCAAAAACTGAAAAGATATAAATTGCAACTGATGGGGCAGATGGCAATTTCTTCTGAAAATAAAGAAAATCTAGCTTTGTCGCTTGGTAAAAGCTATCTGCGTTTTGGACGCTTCGATGAACTGGAGGACGTTCGGACGAAAATTAATGCGATTACCCCGGAACAACTTCAACGGATAGCCTGCGAAATTTTCAACCCGGATAACCTCACAATATTGAAATATAACTGATGACAATAGAGGATTATATTCTGCAAAATATAGACCCTGAACCCGGTTATTTGACAGATTTAAACCGGAATACCTGGACACGAATACTAAACCCAAGAATGTGTTCAGGACACCTGCAGGGTCGGGTGTTAAGCATGCTGTGCAAAATGATACATCCTGTAAATGTACTGGAACTGGGAACTTTTACCGGTTATTCGGCGCTTTGCATTGCTGAAGCTTTAGAAGAAACAGGTATGCTTGATACTATTGAAAGTGATGACGAACTGGAAGAGTTTATATTGAGTAATTTTGAAAATACTCCCTATAAAAATAAAATTAACCTGCATATTGGTGATGCTTTGAAAGTGATACCAACTCTGGGGAAAATTTACGATCTGGTTTTTATTGATGCAGACAAGAGGGAATATTCAGCTTATTACAATGCTGTTTTACCAATAATACGACCGGGAGGATTTATTATTGCCGATAATACGCTCTGGTCCGGCAAAGTGGTGGAAAAAGTCCCGCAAAACGATCATCAAACAAAAGGTATTATACAATTTAATCAGCAGATAGCCAGTGATAAAAGAGTGGAAAAGGTGATATTGCCGCTTCGCGATGGGTTTACCGTAATCCGCAAATTATAAAAAACAATAACGAAAATGATTGATAAGTACATATATGAACTTGAATTCAAGGTCAGGGATTATGAATGTGATTTGCAGGGTATAGTAAATAATGCTGTCTATCAGAATTATCTCGAACATACACGGCATGAATTTTTATTAAAACACAATGTGAGTTTCTCTGATTTACACATTCAGGGTATAGATGCTGTAGTGGCGAGGGTTGACATTGCATACAAATATCCGTTGCGTTCGCGTGATGAGTTTGTTTGCAAACTTTACGTGGTTAAGGATGGAGTTAAATATGTGTTTCATCAGGCTATTTATCGCACACCCGACAATAAGCTGTGCGTAACTGCCAAAGTCACTACTGTTGTTACAATAAATGGTCGACTGGCATCAGGTTACGAACTGTTTGATGGGTTGGCTGAAGTAAATAACAACTAAAAGTTTGTTGTTCAGGCAACAATTTCGGAATTAATTTGTTTGTTAAACAAATATCAGAATATGAATGAATTTTTAGAAAAAGAAGAAAAGATAGTCAGGATGCTGAAAACAGTTTTCGATCCTGAAATCCCTGTTAATATTTATGATTTAGGGCTTATTTATCGCATCGAGCCTCATGACGACGGCACAGTCGATATTGATATGACGCTGACAGCTCCGAATTGTCCGGCTGTAGATTTTATAGTCGAAGATGTGAAAATGAAGGTTGAAAGCGTTGAGGGAGTAACTGAAGCCATAATAAAAATTGTATATGATCCGCCCTGGGATAAAGAAATGATGACCGAAGAGGCAAAACTTGAACTTGGTTTTTTGTAACTGCCAGACAGAAATAGCCCTAACTTATTCTATATTAATAACATTGAAATTTAATTCATGATTTATTTTATTGCAGATGCACATCTTGGGTCCCGGTTAGTTAAAGACCCGCGCAAACATGAAATGCAACTGGTAAACTGGCTTGACAAGATTAAGCATGATGCAGAAGCTATATACATGCTGGGCGATATGTTTGACTTCTGGTTTGAATACAAAACTGTCGTTCCCAAAGGTTTTGTCCGGTTTCTTGGAAAAATGGCAGAACTTACTGACCGGGGCATTGAGATTCATTATTTTACCGGAAACCACGATATCTGGACTTTCGGTTATCTCGAGCAGGAAATAGGATTAATTGTTCATCGCAGCAACGAAACGATTGAAATTAATGGAAAGAAATTCTTTCTGGCACACGGCGACGGACTTTTCCTTGAAGACAAAGGATTTAAGCTTATCAGAACTGTGTTTCATAGCAAAACCTGTCAGCAGATTTTCCGGATGATTCCGCCTGCTATCGGTCAGAATTTCGGATATACCTGGTCAAAAAACAACAGAGAGAAGATCATGCATCTCGAAAATAAGTATCAGGGCGAGGAAAATGAAATCCTTGTGGTGTTTGCAAAAAAATACATTAAAACGCACAAAGTTGATTATCTGCTATTCGGACACCGGCATGTTGAACTCGATTTACAGCTTGAAAATCAAAGCCGGATTATCATTTTGGGAGATTTTATCGGCATTTATTCTTATGGTGTATTTAATGGTGAGAATTTTTGGCTCGAAACTTTTTCAGAATAATTTCTATTGAAGATAAAAAAGAAACAGGCTTAATTCAATGATGAGTTAAGCCTGTTTCTTTTTGTTTTATATGCTATCTTTTCTTAAAATCCGACTTGCACCAACACCGGATTGTGATCCGAAACATATTTATTATCCACTTTTTCATCGATCACTTTATAGCTCAAAACTTTCACATTGTTTTTTACAAAAATATAATCGATTCGTGTCCTTTCATTAAGGGGAAGACGTCCGAATTCGTGGAATGTCCATTCAGGACCCTGAACAATGGGCGAAACGCGGTACGAATCGGTAAGGCACAAGGGATTTGATGTGTCTGTTAAAATTTGAATTGCTTCCGATTCAGGTTCAGAATTGAAATCACCCATGACAATTACCGGCATTTTTTTGGAATAGAGTTTCACTTTATTAAGTATGAGTTTGGCGCTTTCTCTTCGGGCAATTTTCCCAATATGGTCAAAATGAGTATTCAGCACAAAAAAGATCTTACCGGTTTTATTATCTTTCAGTTTTGCCCATGTCGCAATCCGTTCGCAGGCGGCATCCCAGCCTTTTTGCCCGATTGACAATGGATTTTCGCTTAACCAGAAGTATCCGGAGCCTGTCTCAGTCAGCTTTTTATTGTTATAAAATATTGCGCTGTATTCACCCTTTTCCATACCGTCCTCACGTCCGACACCGATTGATGAATAGTCAGGCAATAATTTTTCCAGATCAAGAAGCTGATTGTGAAGAACTTCCTGAGTTCCCACAATATCAGCCTGATAGAAGGTTATTGTATTGGCAGCAATTTCCTTCCTGTATTTCCAGTTGTTCAAACCGTCCGCTTCGGTATCCAGCCGAACGTTGAAAGTCATCACATTTATTGTTGAAGGATTGTTGCTTATTTGTTGAGCAAAACTGCTAACTGAAAGCAAGCTAAGCAGCAGGATGGTAAGTTTCTTCATATTTTGATTTTTTTACTATATATCAATCTTTGTGCCAGATTAATATCTGCCTTTCCACAAAAACTGAAGCCATTCATTCATTTTCTTTTCAGCAGGGTTTTCTTGTACTTTCCAGATACGTTCATTTTTTATTTTATCGGGTAAGAACTGTTGGTTCACAAAATTGTTTTCAAAGTCGTGTGCATATTTGTAACCTTTCCCGTAATCCAGATTTTTCATCAGTTTTGTGGGAGCATTGCGCAAGTGAAGTGGAACGGGCAGATTGCCGGTTTTTTCTACAAGTTCAAGCGCATTGTCGATAGCTAGGTAAGCCGAATTGCTTTTTGGAGAAGACGCCAAATAAACGGTTGTTTCTGCCAGAATAATTCGTCCCTCGGGCCAGCCTATTTTTTGCAAAGCATCAAAGCAGGCATTGGCAAGCAACAATGCATTGGGATTTGCAAGTCCGATATCTTCTGCAGCAGAAATTACCAGACGCCGCGCTATAAATTTAGGGTCTTCGCCTCCGGCTACCATTCGTGCCAGCCAGTAGATGGCTGCGTCCGGGTCGCTGCCGCGGATTGATTTTATAAATGCAGAAATAATATCATAGTGGACTTCACCATCCTTGTCGTAAGCTTGTGGGTTTTGCTGCAGTCGTTTTGTTACAATCTCATTTGTAATATGTACCTCAATGTCCGACTCCGAATTGGCAATCAATTCGAGAATATTCAGCAGTTTACGTGCATCACCTCCCGAAAAGCGCAGCATTGCTTCTTTCTCATCAATAATAAACTTTCTTTTTTTAAGTTCCGGATCTGTTGTGATGGCTTTATCAGCTAGTTCAAGCAGGTCATTATCATCCAGTGGCTTAAGAACGTAAACCTGACAGCGCGAAAGGAGGGGGGTAATCACTTCGAAAGAAGGATTTTCGGTGGTAGCGCCAATAAGCGTTACCGTACCGTTTTCCACTGCACCAAGCAGAGAATCTTGTTGCGACTTGCTGAAACGGTGTATTTCATCAATAAACAGGATGGGATTGGCTTGAGAGAAGAAACGGCTTGATTTAGCTTTTTCAATTACATCACGTACGTCTTTTACACCCGAAGTTACTGC
>JAFNAU010000142.1 GCA_017860335.1 Bacteroidota bacterium | reverse complement strand
CCGCTGAATATCGACTACTCTTTCGGGTGTGAAAAGGTGTTTGCTTCCGTCGATGTGTGAGTGGAATGTAACCCCTTCTTCTTTCATCTTCCTGGTTCCGGACAGCGAAAATACCTGAAATCCTCCGCTGTCAGTGAGAATGGGCTTGTCCCATCCGTTGAACTTATGAAGTCCGCCGGCCTGTTCCAGGATTTCAATTCCGGGACGAAGGAATAAATGATAGGTGTTGCCCAGTATGATCTGGGCTTTAATATCTTCCTTTAATTCATGAAAATGAACTGCTTTAACCGATCCGACAGTGCCTACGGGCATGAATATGGGCGTTTCAATCTGACCGTGGCTGGTGGTGATAAGTCCTGTACGTGCGTTGCTGTTCGGGTCTTTGTGTTGTAGTTCGAAATTCATTTAATTTTTCAAAATCAGATTATACTTAAAAAATTCTGCAAAATCTGCTGTCCGGCATTACCCGATTTTTCGGGATGAAACTGAACGGCATAAAAATTATTTTTTTGCAGGGCAGCGCTGTATTCCAGCGTGTAATCGGTTGTGGCTATACTTTGAGCGCACTTTTCCACGTAATAACCGTGGACAAAATACATATATTCTTTTTCATTGATGCCCGTAAACAGGGGTGACGACAAATTGTAGATATTATTCCAGCCAATTTGCGGAACCTTGAAGTCAGTGTCTGAAAATTTTCGTACCTGCTGTTCGAAAATACCCAGGCAGTTTGTGCTATTTTCCTCTGAATAGCTGCACATCAGTTGCATTCCCAGGCAGATGCCAAGTACAGGCTGTTTCAGCTGAACGATAAGTTTGTCCAGATTTTTATCCTGCAAATACTGCATGGCAGAAGAAGCCTCGCCTACACCTGGAAAAATGACTTTGTCAGCCGACATTAATTCTTCATGGTCATCAGTTACACTGGCTTCGATGTCAAGGCGCTGAAGCGCAAAAAGCACCGATCGGATATTTCCGGCATTATATTTCAGGATGGCAACATTCATGTGATAAAATTTAATATCGGGAATGATCAGGTGTTAAATCAACTTATTCGTTTTGGTATCCGGAAAAATGACCGCGGGTTTGAAATTTTTGGCTTCATCCATTTCCATCATTGCAAAAGCCATAATAATAACCACATCGCCGGGCTGTACCAGTCGGGCTGCAGCGCCGTTGAGACAAATAGTTCCCGAATTGCGTTCGCCGGGAATTACGTATGTTTCAAACCGTTCACCATTGTTGTTGTTTACGATGCTGACTTTTTCGTTAGCTATGATATTGGCGGCATCCATCAGATCTTCGTCGATGGTTATGCTTCCTATATAATTCAGGTTGGCTTCGGTGACCGATACCCGGTGAATTTTCGATTTCAGAATGTTGAGTAACATGATGATTTTTTCGGTTTAGTATTATAAACAGTATTCTATATTGTCAATGAGCCGTACATCGCCACAATAAACGGCAATGCAGCCGATACTTTTCGGCAGCCAGGTATCGATGGTCGTGAGCGTGACCGGATCAGCTATTTCGAAGTATTCCACTTCGAGACCTGAAATGGCATTTACCTCGTCCGTTACCCAGCAGATTAGTTCGGCTGGTGTTTTTTCAGGCAGCAGTTTGCGGCTTTCGTTCAGAATTCTTGAAATGTTTACGGCAATTTCGCGTTCTGCAGCCGATAACCGTTCATTGCGGCTGCTCATGGCAAGTCCGCTCGCTTCGCGCACAATGGGGCAATCGATAATATCAATTTTGAAATTCATCAGTCGTACCATGCGGTGGATGATTGCAAGTTGCTGAAAGTCTTTTTTGCCGAAATAGGCTTTGTCAGGTTGCACAAGACTGAATAATTTGCTCACAACCTGCACCACTCCGTTGAAATGTCCGGGACGAAATTTACCTTCCATTACTTTATCCATACCTCCAAAATCGAAATCAAAGGTATTGTTCAGTTCGTCAGCAGAATAGAAATCATCCGCTGAGGGTGCAAAAACACAGGCACATCCTGCGGTTTCGAGCATTTCAGCATCTTTTTCCAGGTTGCGCGGATATTTTTCAAGATCAGTTTTGTTGTTGAATTGTGTAGGATTGACAAAAATACTTACCACGCACACATCATTTTCAGCGGCACATTGCCTCACCAGCGTCAGATGACCATTGTGCAAAGCACCCATGGTAGGCACAAAACCAATGGTTTTACTTTCGGATTTGATTTCATTTATCAGTGAATTTAATTCATTGATAGTCTTTACTATTCTCATTCTTCTTCGAATAATTATATCAGGTTGAAATTCAGACTGCAAAAGTATAAAACAAATTTGTTTTAATCACCATCATTGCGATAGAAGAAGCATTTTTTTATTCTATAGCCTATTATTTAATAATTCATATTTTTATATGTTAACCAAAAATCCTATCTTTGCGGAATCAACTTAAATGATTAATGTTTCGTACCTTAGGTTGGCTGCCTTAGGCCTGCCAGTGAGCATTGTTTCTAACGTTAAATATACATTTAAATAATTATAAATTATGAGTGATACAAAAAGAGTTTACACCTTTGGTAACGGTAAAGCCGAAGGTAAAGCGGATATGAAAAACCTGCTTGGCGGTAAAGGTGCCAATCTTGCCGAAATGAATTTAATTGGTGTTCCGGTGCCTCCCGGATTTACCATTACTACCGATGTTTGTAATGAATACTTTGAAAAAGGCAAAGATCAGGTTGTTGCAGAACTCAAACCTGAAGTTGAACTGGCAATGAAGGGTGTCGAAGATTTGATGAAATCAAAATTCGGCGATGTTGAAAATCCGCTGTTAGTTTCAGTTCGTTCAGGAGCCCGCGCTTCCATGCCCGGTATGATGGATACCATCCTTAACCTGGGTCTCAACGACACCGTTGTTGAAGGACTAATCCGTAAAACAGGGAATGCCCGTTTTGCATGGGACTCATACCGCCGTTTTGTGCAGATGTATGGAGACGTGGTATTGGGAATGAAACCTGTAAATAAAAATGATATCGATCCGTTCGAAAAAATCATTGAAGAAGTAAAAGAAACCAAAGGAGTACATCTTGACACAGAATTAGGAGTTGAAGATCTGAAAGATCTGGTAATGAAGTTCAAAGCTGCTGTTTTGAAACAAACCGGTAAAGAATTTCCGGAATCTGCTTACGAACAACTTTGGGGAGCTATCTGCGCTGTGTTCGACTCCTGGATGAACGATCGTGCTATCCTGTATCGCAAGATGGAAGGAATACCGGCCGAATGGGGAACAGCCGTAAATGTTCAGGCAATGGTGTTCGGTAACATGGGCGATACATCGGCTACCGGCGTTTGTTTCTCACGTGATGCCGCAACAGGTGAAGACATCTTTATCGGAGAATACCTGATCAATGCTCAGGGTGAAGACGTAGTGGCAGGTATCCGCACTCCGCAGCAAATCACCAAAGAAGGATCGCAACGCTGGGCTAAACTGGCAAGTGTTTCAGAAGAAGAAAGAGCAGCCAAATTCCCATCCATGGAAGAAGCTATGCCGGAAATCTACAAAGAACTGGATACTTTACAGACAAAACTGGAAAATCACTACAAAGATATGCAGGACATGGAATTTACTGTTCAAGAAGGTAAATTATGGTTTCTGCAAACACGTAACGGTAAACGTACCGGAGCTGCCATGGTGAAAATCGCGATGGATATGTATCACCAGGGTATGATCGATGAAAAAACAGCCGTTATGCGTATCGACCCGCTCAAACTGGATGAACTCCTTCACCCGATATTTGATAAAACAGCGCTGAAAACTGCCAAAGTGCTTACCAAAGGTCTTGCCGCTTCTCCGGGAGCTGCTACAGGCCGAATTGTATTCCACGCTGACGATGCCGCTGAATGGGCAAAGGACGGTGAGAAAGTAATTATGGTACGTACAGAAACCTCTCCTGAAGATTTAGCCGGTATGGCTGTTGCTCAGGGTATTCTTACTGCCCGTGGCGGTATGACTTCGCACGCTGCTGTGGTAGCACGCGGTATGGGAAAATGTTGTGTTTCGGGTGCCGGTGCTATCAAAGTGGATTATTCCAACAAGACAGCCGAAGTAGGAGATATTATCTTGAAAGAAGGTGATTATATTTCACTCAACGGTTCTACAGGTGATGTCTATCTCGGAGAGGTAGCAACAATGGAAGCCGAACTCGATGCTGATTTCGCTGAAATCATGAGCCTGTCGGACAAATATACCAAAATGTCTGTTCGCACCAATGCTGATACACCACACGATGCACTTACAGCCCGTAAGTTTGGCGCTACCGGTATCGGACTTTGCCGCACAGAACACATGTTCTTCGAAGGTGAAAAAATTAAAGCCATGCGTGAAATGATCCTCTCTGAAAATGCGGAAGGTCGTCGCGAAGCACTGGCAAAAATTCTGCCCTATCAGCAGGAAGACTTCGAAGGTATTTTTACAGCTATGGAAGGATGTCCGGTAACAGTTCGTCTGCTTGATCCACCGTTGCACGAATTTGTTCCTCACGATGAGAAAGGTCAGCAGGAAATGGCTGATACCATGAAAGTATCGTTGAAGAAAATCAAACAACGTGTTGATGATCTTCATGAACAAAATCCGATGCTCGGACACCGTGGTTGCCGTCTTGGAAATACATTCCCCGAAATTACACAGATGCAGACACGCGCTATTCTTGGAGCAGCGCTGAATTTGAAGAAAAAAGGTATCACGGCTATTCCTGAAATTATGGTTCCGCTTACCGGTATTCTTGGTGAATTCCTCGAACAGGAAAGAATTATTCGTTCGACTGCTGCCCAATTGTTTGCAGAAACCGGCGACAGCATTGATTTCAAGGTAGGTACCATGATTGAAATTCCCCGTGCAGCGCTTACTGCCAACAGAATTGCATCGGCTGCCGAGTTCTTCTCATTCGGAACTAATGATCTTACACAAATGACCTTCGGTTATTCACGTGATGATATTGCTTCCTTCTTACCAATCTATCTGGAAAAGAAAATTCTGAAATTCGACCCGTTCCAGGTGCTTGATCAGAAAGGTGTAGGTCAGTTGATCAGCATGGCTACTGAAAAAGGCCGTTCTGTACGTCCTGACCTCAAAGTAGGTATCTGTGGTGAACATGGAGGTGAACCATCGTCGGTTGAATTCTGCCACAAGGTGGGATTGAACTATGTAAGCTGCTCACCATTCCGTGTGCCGATTGCTCGTCTGGCTGCTGCTCAGGCTGCAATTAAAAACGCATAATACAAATTGTCATTAATAATATCGGGAAAGCCGGATCAATAAATGATTCGGCTTTCCTTTTTTTAATATTTCAGCTTTTTTGAATGCTGTTTGATTATTGCTTGTTCAAAGAAAATATTATTTCACACCTGCTCAACTTTAAATTTACGATAAAAAAGCATTATCTTTGTGGATCAATTTCAAAACCCCAAAAATACTATGACCGATTTTCTAACTAAGTTGACTGAAAAAATTGAACTTCCGGAACCTATGACCGAACGTAAGTACTCAGAACATATCGTTGAACTGGGTGCAAAAAACAAAATATACACTTCCTATATCGGGCAGGGCTGGTACGATACCTGTACTCCGGCTGTCATCCAGCGAAATGTTTTTGAAAATCCTTCGTGGTACACTTCCTATACTCCTTATCAGGCCGAAATATCGCAGGGACGACTGGAAGCCCTGCTTAACTTCCAGACAGCTGTAGCAGATTTCACCGGACTTCCCCTGGCAAATGCTTCTCTTCTCGACGAAGCTACCGCTGCTGCGGAAGCTGCCACCATGGCTTACAATCTGCGTAGTCGCGATAAGGTAAAAGCCGGTGCAAATATACTTTTTGTGGATGAAAATGTATTTCCACAAACGCTTGCTGTTATTCGTACCCGTTCATTTGTCCAGGGAATTCAATTGCAGGTAGGCGATTATAGTACTGTAAAATTCACCGACCAGCATTTTGGCGCGATCATTCAGTATCCTAACGCCAATGGAAGTGTAGAAAATTTTACCGAATTCGTAGCGGATGCGCATGCACACAATTGTATTGTAGCTGTTGCTGCTGATATTCTAAGTCTGGCTTTACTCACACCTCCGGGAGAGTGGGGAGCAGATATTGTCTTTGGTTCGACACAACGCTGGGGAATTCCAATGTATTACGGTGGCCCTTCAGCTGCCTATTTTGCTACCAAAGAGGAATACAAACGGGATATGCCGGGACGTATCATCGGTATCAGCAAAGATGCAAACGGAAAATATGCGCTCCGGATGGCTTTACAAACCCGTGAACAACATATTAAACGTGAAAAAGCAACATCGAATATCTGTACCGCGCAGGCTTTGCTGGCTTCGATGGCCGGATTTTATACCGTTTATCACGGTGCG
>JAFNAU010000141.1 GCA_017860335.1 Bacteroidota bacterium | reverse complement strand
AAGCATTTATTTTTTTACTTTTGTGGAGAAATAAACACTTTTAATGCCCAAAGCTAACGTGAATAAATTTTATACGAATGAATAAAATTCCTTTCCAGTTAACTCTGAATGGCCGGTTATTCGACTTGTCAAAACCTGCTGTAATGGCAATTGCCAACCTGACACCCGATTCTTTTTTCAGCGGAAGCAGGTTATTTTCGGAGAGAGAGGTATTGAACCGTGTTGAAAAAGCATTCGCCGAAGGCGCTTCAATACTTGACATAGGAGCTTACTCCACCCGCCCATCGGCAACTCACATTACCGAAGAAGAAGAGCTGGAAAGGCTCCGTTCGCCACTCAAAGCCATTCGAAAACATTTTCCGGACATCGTCATTTCACTTGACACCTTCCGCTCCGGTGTGGCACGATGGGGAGTAGAGGAATGTCGTGTGGATATCATTAACGACATCAGCGGCGGAACCATGGACGACATGATGTTCGAGACAGTAGCGGTTTTAAATACGGCATACATACTCACGCACACCCGGGGCACTCCCCAGACAATGCAGCAGCTGACGCAATACGAGAACATGATGTCTGAAATACTTTTCTATTTCGGAAAAAAAGTGGCACAGCTTGTTCACCTGGGAGTGAAAGATATCATCATTGATCCCGGATTTGGTTTCGCGAAAACGCTAGATCAAAACTATGAATTGCTAAAAAAAATGAGCTATTTCAAAGAACTGAATCTCCCTGTTTTATATGGTATTTCGAGAAAATCAATGATTTACAACCTGCTGGGAAATACTCCCGAAGAAGCACTCAACGGTACAACGGCGCTCAACATGCTGGGGCTGATGAACGGAGCGGATATTCTTCGGGTTCATGATGTGAAAGAAGCGGTTGAAGCCGTTAAATTATTTGATAAATATAACAACAGCTGATTTTCAGGGTTTGATGACAGTCCGCAGTAATTATTTCCTTTTAAATTTAGATTTATTCATCTTATGCTTTCATAAAAACCAAACAATATGGCTTTTAATATCGGTATTAAAGACATCATTGATATATTCTTAACGGCATTTCTGCTTTACGGAGCCTTCAGACTGCTGAAACGCTCCGGCGCGCTGAATGTTTTTCTGGGTATCATGACCTTCGTTATCATCTGGTTTGTGGTATCCAAGGTACTGCGCATGGAATTACTGGGTGAAATTCTCGACGGACTGGTAAACGTTGGTGCCTTTGCGCTGATTGTGCTTTTTCAGGAAGAAATACGGCGGTTCTTTTCCAGACTCGGGTCCCGAAAAAACTGGGGAATTCTGAACTATTTCAAGAAATTCCTGAAAGGTACGGAAAACGAACAAATCCGAACCGACTACGATCTGATACAAATTGTAATAGCATGCCGCAACCTATCTAAAACGGCCACCGGAGGTCTGATTATCATCACACGCACCAACGATCTGGAATTCTACACGCAATCGGGCGAAATAATCGACTCGCGCATCACCTCGCGGCTGATTGAAAATATCTTCTTCAAAAACAGTCCGTTGCACGACGGAGCCCTGATCATCTCCAACCGCCGACTGAAAGCAGCTGCATGCATTCTGCCCGTATCCCGCAACCAGAGTATTCCCAAACGACTCGGACTTCGGCACCGGTCAGCGCTCGGCATTTCGGAAATATCCGATGCCATTGCCATCGTCATTTCCGAAGAAACCGGCCATATATCCTGGGCAATAAATGGTAAACTAACTATCAACGGCAAACCCGAAGAACTGGAACATGTGCTTTCGGAAGAAATTGCCGAATACTCCAAAACAACAAACCCATGAAACGACTGTTTTTTCTATCCATCCTGCTCATCGGGATTCAGGTCACCATGGCAAAAACAGCCCCGGCTTACGGCGATCTGAAAACAAATCTTTTTACTGATCTGAATATTCAGTTTAATCCTGCAAAGTATCCTGACGGCGTGAACGAAACCGACGGAATCATCCGGCTGGCAAACGGACGAATCGTCCTAAAAAAGATTGATTTACCGGAATACAAACGCAATGTGCAGATCACGGCCAAACTCAGACTTACCTCCAACGGAGATCCCTGGGATAAATCCGGTTCCTGTTTCATCATCCCGAAAGAGTCGCTCATCAACATGATAACCGTAGCCCGCGGCACTGTGAAGTATCCGGAGATTGACTCAACAAAACTCGAAAAACTGGTTGGCACCGTCGCCGGAAAAGATTATTTGCCCACGGTGGAATTGATGCGGTTTATGACTCCTTTTGGTGTGGGACATTTTAGTGCCGAAAAAGATTCGACATCGTACAAACGGCGTCCGGTGTATATTGATGGCTGGGCACAGGAAGCCGTCTGGCAGCAGAATATCACCGATTTATATCCTCTGCTGAAAGGTGAAGCTTACGTGGGTATTTACATCGACACCTGGACTGAAAAAGGTTATGTGGTGAACCTCGAAATAAATGTTGAGGAAAGCAAAATAAAACAGGATGTGATGCCCGCCCGAAAGGTGATGCCGTTAATCAATACGGTTTATTACATTGGTCAGACTTACCCAGATATATTTGCCAGAAAGGATGTAACCGCTCCTTTTACCCTGCCACTGAAAGCTAAAAACGTCCGGTTGAAATATATCGTAACGGGTCACGGAGGTCATTCCGGCGGTGATGAATTCGTACAGAAAGAAAACATCCTGTCGATTGACGACACTGTCATTCACCGCTTTATACCCTGGCGCAACGATTGTGCATCCTTTCGCCGCTTCAATCCCACATCGGGGGTGTGGCTGCACAAACGCACCATTGCTTACATCAGTGAAGAAGGCAGAGCCGAAAAGGAAATAGAAGAACCGATTGCCTCTTCCGATCTTTCGCGTTCCAACTGGTGTCCGGGAAGCGATGTACCTCCGGTGATTGTACCGCTCAGCGATATACAGGGTGGCGAACACACTCTCACAATCAGCATACCCAACGCACAGGCTATCGAAGATAATAAGCTAAATCACTGGCTGGTATCGGCATACCTGGTCTGGGAAGAATAATATAAATAAATGAAGAGAAAATAAACAGAATAAAACGATGAATATATTACTTTTAGGATCAGGAGGCAGGGAACATGCCCTCGCCTGGAAAATGGCGCAAAGCCCGAAACTCACCAAACTTTATATTGCCCCGGGAAATGCCGGAACAAAACTGGCGGGCGAAAATCTCCCTGTGAATATCTCCGATTTTCAGGCTGTAAAAAAGACAGTACTTGATTATAACATCAACCTCGTGGTGGTAGGTCCCGAAGAACCGCTGGTAAACGGAATTGCCGACTTTTTTGAAACTGACGAAGATTTAAAAACTATTCCGATAATCGGACCAAACCGGATAGCCGCGCAACTGGAAGGCAGCAAGGATTTTTCGAAACAATTCATGATACGTCACAACATTCCGACAGCAGGATATTTGTCAGTCACTTCCGAAAATCTGAATGCAGGTATCGATTTTCTGAAAGAATTGAAAGCACCGTATGTGCTGAAAGCGGATGGATTGTCGGCCGGTAAAGGAGTACTGATTATCTCCAATTTAGATGAAGCAATTGAAGAACTAAAGAAAATGCTGGGTGGCAAATTCGGGAAAGCCAGTCAAACGGTAGTCATCGAAGAATTCCTTTCAGGAATCGAA
This sequence comes from Bacteroidota bacterium, assembly GCA_017860335.1. Lineage (GTDB taxonomy): Bacteria > Bacteroidota > Bacteroidia > Bacteroidales > Paludibacteraceae > UPXZ01. Next base: position 2,391 of record JAFNAU010000141.1, on the reverse strand, counting down.
TGCTCGGTTTTTGTCATCACCGACGGGAAGAACTATAAAATTCTGCCCGAAGCCAAAGATTATAAACGCATCGGTGAAGGGGATACCGGACTGAATACCGGTGGGATGGGCGCTGTGTCGCCGGTAAGTTTTGCCGATGAAACCTATATGCGGAAAGTTGAGGAACGCATCATCCGTCCAACCGTCGAAGGGCTTCAGGCCGATGGCATTACGTACAAGGGTTTTATTTTCTTCGGACTGATTAAAGTAGAAAACGAACCCATGGTGATAGAATACAATGCCCGGATGGGTGACCCCGAAACAGAAGTTGTGATGCTTAGACTGAAATCGGATCTTGTTGACCTGCTCGAAGGGGTTGCAGCTGGTAACCTGGATGAAAAAACGGTTGAATTTGATGAGCGTTCAGCGGTGACAGTGATGCTCGTTTCCGGTGGCTACCCCGATGCTTACGAAAAAGGAAAAGTGATTACAGGGCTTGAAGGTGTGAAAGACAGCATTGCTTTCCACGCCGGTACCACCGAAAAAGACGGCAATATCATTACCAACGGCGGACGTGTGATCGCTTTGAGTTCTTATGGAAAAAATAAGGACGAAGCGTTGGCGCAATCTTTCAGAAATGCCCAACTGGTTGATTTCGAGAAAAAATACTTCCGGAGGGATATCGGATTTGATATCTAAAAACCGGTTTTTTCTGAATCAGAATTACTTTCTGACTTATTTCTATTTTTCTATCTATAATTGTTTTAATTTATGGCTAAAATATTGGTTATTGACGACGAACGCAGCATCCGGAATACACTGAAAGATATCCTGGAGTTCGAAAAACATAAGGTAATCCTGGCCGAAAACGGAAAACAGGGACTGGAAGCAGCGCTGAATGATCTTTTCGACATCATTTTTTCGGATATCAAAATGCCCGAGATGGACGGTATCGAGCTGCTCGAACAACTGAAGGAAAAAGAAGTGGAAGCTCCCGTGGTCATGATCTCGGGTCATGGCAATATCGAAACAGCCGTTGACTGCATCAAAAAAGGAGCTTTTGATTTTATCGAAAAACCCATCGACCTCAACCGCCTGCTCATTACCGTACGGAACGCACTCGAGAAAAACAACCTGGTGACCGAAACCAAAACACTGAAAAAGAAAATAGCCAAAAAACTGCAGATGGTGGGAAATACGCCAAGCATCGAAAGAGTGCGTGAGATGATACACAAAGTTGCACCCACCGACGCACGCGTGCTTATCACTGGCGCGAACGGTACCGGTAAAGAAATTGTCGCACGACTTTTGTATGAATACAGCAACCGCGTGCAGGGACCTTACGTGGAAGTAAACTGTGCTGCCATACCTTCGGAACTGATTGAAAGTGAACTTTTCGGACACGAAAAAGGTTCGTTCACTTCGGCCGTAAAACAGCGTATCGGTAAATTTGAACAAGCCGACAACGGCACCATCTTCCTTGACGAAATCGGCGACATGAGCCTCGCTGCACAAACCAAAGTGCTGCGCGCCCTGCAGGAAAATGAAATTTCGCGCGTGGGCAGCGATAAGAACATCAAAGTCAATGTACGCGTGATCGCTGCCACCAACAAAGACCTCAAAGCCGAAATTGAAAAGGGAAACTTCCGCGAAGACCTTTTCCATCGCCTGAATGTAATACCCATCCACGTCCCTACGCTGGACGAACGCAAGGACGATATTCCGCTGCTGGTCACTCATTTCTGCGAACTTATTTGCGCCGAACAGGGCATCCAGCTGAAATCTTTCGATGCTAAAGCGGTGAAGGCCCTTCAGGAACGTTCCTGGACCGGAAATATCCGCGAACTCCGCAACGTGGTGGAACGGCTCATCATTCTGGGAGGAAGCAAGATTACGAAAGAAGATGTTGAAATGTTTTCTTAATGAAAATGAAAGCTAAAAAAACCTATTCTACAATTTCTGAACAGAATTTTTTGATTCTAATTTCTACCTTTCTGTGAGAGAGAAAAACGATCCATTATGAAACCCTTCAACGAACTCAAAATTGCAATTTGCAACGACCACGCAGGTTACGAACTGAAAAACATCATTCTTAAACACATAGCCGATAAATCACCAGCCGAATTGAAAGATTTTGGCTGCGATTGCCCTGAAAGCTGCGATTATCCCGATTATGCTCACCCGATGGCAACAGCTATCGAAAAAGGTGAATTTGACTACGGTATCTCCATTTGCGGAACAGGCAACGGCATCAGTATGGTGTTGAACAAACATCAGGGTATCCGGGCTGCGCTGTGCTGGAACGAAGAAATAGCCGTATTGGGACGGCTTCATAACAATGCCAACGTGATTTCACTTCCTGCACGATTTATTACGGAAGAACAGGCACTGGCGATGATTGACGCTTTCTTC
>JAFNAU010000140.1 GCA_017860335.1 Bacteroidota bacterium | reverse complement strand
GGTGATGATACATCTGTATCAACAATCGATTATTCAAAGGCAATTGACTCGATGGAATACTTCGATATGACCGGAAGAAAAGTATCCGGCTATCAAAAAGGAATGGTATTTGTTAAAGTGAAATATACTGATGGTACTTCGGGTGTTTATAAAACATTCATTACCAAATAAATCTTCTTTATTATTCAAATGAAATATGTTCCCTGTGAGGGAGAAGTTTAAACTTCCTGCAGGGAACATTATTTTATAACCCATTGGATGAAAAGTCCGACTATAGAAATCGTAAAATATGAAAACTTCAGGTCTTAAAAAGTCGTTAGTTCTGTTTCTTTTAATAATGACTGGCGTACTGCAATCGGGTGTTTATTCACAACGAGTGATGGAAAAACTGGATCGGGGTGTTGTTGCTGTGAAAAACAGCAGTGGCGGGTACCTCGTTAGCTGGCGATATCTTGCCACTGATCCGGAGGACATTCTGTTCAATCTGTATGCAAGGGTATCCGGAGGTTCGGGATACATGAAACTGAATACTTCACCGCTTACAGCCACCAATTACACCACCGCTTCCGGTGTATTAGGCGTAAATACGCAGCTTTATGTTACTCCGGTTATTAATGGCGTGGAAGGTACACAGAGCGGAATTTTCAAAATACCCTATACAGGTTTTCCAGCTACTTACCGCAGCGCTTATATTGACATCAACTACAGCCCCGTGGCAGACGGACTTGAATTACATAAATATTCTACCAAATTTATCTGGCCCGCCGACCTCGATGGGGACGGCGAATACGACTTCGTAGTGGACAGACTTTCAACAGATGGAACCAATACACATAAAGTTCAGGCTTATCTTCGTACAGGTATGCTCCTCTGGACAATTGATATGGGACCCAACGTTTCTATTTCTCAGGGGCAGGACGATATGGTTATTGCCTATGATATGGATAATGATGGAAAAGCAGAAGTGGTGGTTAAAAGCAGCGACGGAACTAAATTTGCTGATGGTAAAGGTGTTAACGGATCGACGTCATTCGATACAGATAACGATGGAATCATTGATTACAATCCGCAAAACGTTAAAAACCCGCCGCAATATATCACTGTAATTAATGGAATGACCGGAATAGAGAAGAACAGTATTGAAATGAAATATCCTTCCAACTATACCCGGACCAATAAGGCTATTTTTATGGGTACGGAATATGCCAACCTGAATGGTATGATGTCAATCCTTTATTTAGATGGTAAGCACCCAAGCGTTGGTTTTGTTTACAAAACCCGTACAAGTTCAGATAAGTATCATTGGTATTGTGCATCTGCTTATGGATACAATAATTCCGGACAATGGGTAAACTGGTATAACTGGGAACGTGGTTATGTTGGTGCTGCAGAATTTCATAGTATCAGAGCTGCCGATGTGGATTTAGATGGCCATGATGAATTGCTGAATGGCGGTTATGGTATTAAATATGATGGTACGCTCGCTTTCAATGCTAACATTAGCCACGGCGACCGGTTTCGTACAGGTGATATAGATCCCGAACGTCCCGGACTGGAAACATTCGCTATTCAGCAAAACAATCCCACCATGCTGGGGCAGCTGATTTACGATGCCGGCACCGGTGAAGCAATCAAAAAAATCTATATGTCGGCTGTAGGCGATGTTGGTCGTGGTGAATGTATGGACGTGGACTCTACTCGTCTGGGTTATGAATTCTGGTCAACCATGGCCAATATCTACGATGCAAGAGGTAATATTCTTTACGAAGGCGGCACACCATTTCCTCACGAAGGAATTTGGTGGGATGGTGAACTCGACAGAGAAGAACTGTCTTCAGCTGACGGGAATGGTTATAATGCTCATGTTGGAAAATACAGCGTTAGCTCACATTCATTCGGAAACCGATTGATAGAATTTGCAAAAATGACAGGTTGGCAGGTGAATTCGGAATATGGCGTTCGTCCAGCATTTTTTGGCGATATTATCGGCGACTGGCGCGAAGAAGTGTTGTTGAAAAAGATAGGCAGTCAGGTTGTCAATGGCTCAACTTTAACTACTAACACTGGTTTTGTTGGTTTCTCGACCGATTATCCCACAACAAAAAGGATTTACTGCCTGATGCAAAATCCTGCCTATCGTGATCAGGCTACTACCAAAGGATATTATCAGTCTCCTATTCCTGATTTCTACCTGGGATATAACATGCCTGCACCACCTGTGCCTCCTGTACAGAAAGCAAAACTTACCTGGTCGTCGGGAGCTGTATTTGACAAATCATCAACAAGTTTTCTGTTGCAGGACGAAATCACCAGATCGGCATTTGCCGACGGAGATGATGTGATGTTCGATATTTCGGGTAATAACTCAGCTCCGGTACAACTCACCGCAGATCTGGCGCCCTCCAGAATCTGGGCGATGAACCCGAAAGGAAAGGATTATGTGCTGGGTGGAACAGGAAAACTTACCGGAACAATGGAACTTGTAAAATCGCAAAACGGTAAATTTACACTGAATGGCAATCATACCTATACCGGAAAAACCATTATTTCAGAAGGCAATTTATGCCTGAACGGCAGCAGCAACAGCCTGGTAGATGTCAGAGCTAAAGGAACATTAAGCGGAAATGCTGTTCTCAATGCGGGTATTGTGCTCAATTCCGGTTTGAATGTGGAAGGCGGAAGACTCTCGCCGGGGAACGGATTGGAGGCCGGCAAACTGGGTAAGATTGTAATAAACGGAGCATTAACATTACCTGGCAAATCAAATATTGAAATAGATATATTGCCCGAAGATCCGTATAAGAACGACTCGCTGGTTATAAACGGGAATTTTACTGCAAACGGCATTAATACAATTATTGTAAATGGTATCCTTACACCCGGAACCTATACGTTGGTTACCTGGACGGGAACATTAACAGGAACACTGGCGAATTTCGATGTGACCGGAGTTGCCGGATTACCTGTTCGCCTGGTGATTAATGGCCACGACCTGCAGTTGGTTGTGGAAGCTACACGCTCTGCATCCGGTGTTACCTGGACCGGAGCAACCGATGCGAACTGGGATTACCTGACAACCAATTTCCAGACATTGATTTTACCACATCAGTCCACTTTCTTTGTTCAGAACGATAGTGTGGTGTTTGACGACAGCGCTGTTCTGACAAACGTCTCGCTCGCCGAATTAATGATTACAAAAGGTGTTCGGTTTGAGAATAATACAAAATCATATACATTCACAGGAGCTGGTGGTATCGGCGGTTCTGGCAATTTTCAAAAATCCGGAAAAGGTTTGCTTGATCTGGGAAATATTCAAAGCACCTTTACCGGAAAAACGATTTACAACAACGCTCTGGTGAAGGTCAGCGCACTCAATCAGACCTCCATACCCGGACCGCTGGGTCAGGCGGCAACTGCTCCTGCCAACTGGGTAATGACGGATACCCGGCTTATTGTGGATGTTGTAAACTCAAACACAGACAGGGGATTGACCATTCAGGGTTCTGATACCATCGAGATTTCCAAATCGAACGGCGTTGTTTCAATTACCGGAGCTATCACCGGAACAGGCGGTTTAGTTAAATCGGGTGCAGGTCAGTTGAATGTTTCGAGCAGCACTCCCAATACTTATGCTGGCGAAACGGTTATTAAGGGAGGAACTATTGGATTGGGTACATTGGAAATGAACCGGACAGGGTTTGGTAAAAGTGGTAAAATACTTATGGAAAACGGATCCCGCATACGCATGTTCGACAATAACAGCGATTACAACCAAAAGGCAACCTGGTACATCACCATTCCCGAAGGTAGTACGGCACGAATTGACGCTTCCAGCCGTTGCAACATCAACGGATCCATTTCAGGGGCGGGTACACTAAATTATTACGTACCCTATGTACGTGCAGATTTGGTAGCCGGAGGTGGAAATAACTTTACCGGAACTATTAATGTAACAGGACGCGATTTCAGAATTACAACAAATGCGGCAACTTTCCCGGAGGCAGCTATTAATCTCGGCGCAAATGTGTTCATGGGAGCATATTCTTCGGTCGGATCGAGCAGCACCAATGCTTCAACTGTGGTGAAGATTGGTTCGCTGGCAGGTGATGCCACTTCGAGCGTAGGAAGCGGTACCTGGCAGATCGGAACGGACAACCGCGATGCAATTTTCAGAGGAGTATTTGGCAGCGGAGCTACCGTTACCAAATCGGGAACGGGAAAATGGACGCTGACCAATGCTTCAACCCTGACCAGCACATTCTCTGTTACCGAAGGAACGCTTGTTGTTCAGAATACTACAGGCAGCGCTACCGGAACCGGTAATCTGAGCATGTCCGGATCGGCTATTCTGGCCGGAACCGGTATAATCGGGGGGAATGCCAATATCAGTAATTCGGCAAAAGTAATGCCCGGTAACAATGAAACTGCTCTCGGAACTCTTACTTTCAGCAAAAACCTCTCACTGACCGTTGGATCAACAGTGGTTATGAAAATGATTTCAACAGCTAACGACCAGTTGAAAGTGAACGGAACACTTTATCTGAACGGAAATCTGGAATTAAGAAATCTTTCGGGTAACTGGATTGCCGGAAAAAGCTACACCTTGTTTGTTGCTTCAGCCATCAGCGGATCGTTTTCATCCATTACTCCTGCTACTCCCGGAAAAGATTTGATCTGGGACTTGACCAGATTGAATCAGGGTATTATAGCTGTAATCAATGATCCGACACCGGTGAACGAAATCAATGCCTCCTCAGTAAGTGTTTATCCGGCTATAATGGATAAATATTGTCTGATTAACCTGGGAAACATTACAGGTAAGGTGCAGATTGACTTATACGGTGTTAATGGAGTGAAAAAACTCAGCTATACAGAAAGCGGGTGCAATAGTCTGGTCAAAATGAACGTTTCTCATCTGCAACCGGGAGCTTATTTCTTACGGTTAACAAATTCAGGCTCTACGGCAACGTATAAGCTTATCAAAAAATAATTAGTTCTTGAGTATCGATAAAAAGTAGAAAATCATATTTCAAAAATTCAGTTTCGGACAATTAATCCGGAATTGAATTTTTGAAGTTTGTATGCCATCTCCATCTTGTAAGATAAATTGATAACAAATGTAATTGCTGTTTACCGGTTGTCATCAATCAACAGAAAGTAAATAACGGAAAACTTTTCAGGTTGTACAATTATCCTTCTGTCAAAAAAAATGGAAAAAATCAGATTATGCATTTTTCTTTTTGTGCTTTTCCTCTGCAGTCAGACAAGCGCGACTGAATTGGTATGGTTCGATGGCAGTAATCCGGTCACATACAGTTTGTCTCGTCAGACAGCTCCGGTAGTAAAAGTGGCAGCCGGGATGTTTTGTGATGACATGCTCCAGGTTACGGGATTTACACCTCAGCAAAAGCCGGAAAACCTGGCTACAATAAGAATTGTTCAATTTGAAGAAAAACTCAGTAAACAACTGAAAAAGGCTGGCATTCCGGTGGATGAACTGGCGGGGAAACGGGATGCTTTCTGTATCAAATCAACAGACAAACAGCTCATTGTGGTTGGCAGCGATGCGCGTGGTACAGCCTATGGAATACTTGAATTGTCGCGGCTTGCAGGTGTTTCACCCTGGATTTGGTGGGGCGATGTGAAACCCGATAAGAAAAACAGACTGACCTTACCGGCAGATTTTCACACTCTTCAATCGCCGTCGGTCGAATATCGCGGCATCTTTATTAACGACGAAGACTGGTCGCTGCAACTGTGGAGCTGGAAGCACTTTGATCCGTCCGACAGGAAAGGA
>JAFNAU010000139.1 GCA_017860335.1 Bacteroidota bacterium | reverse complement strand
AACCTGCGCTCCTTTCAGGAAGACTGTGACTTCAGAAACGGGCGCTTTTAAGATAAGTTCTTTAGAAGTCTGGGCAAAGAGACTTGTGCCGACAAACAGACATAAGAAAACCAACAGCTTACTACCTGATTTCGAATGGATAAATAATTGTTTCATAAGTAAATTAATAGGATTTATATTCATTTAAAGTAACAGATTATTGTATTTTGGTCTTTGAAAATTATTCCGACTTCCAGTAATTATTGTTGTTGTTTTTTTAACCGACAGTGACATTAAACAGATATCCTACAAGAGCCGTCAGTCCCATGGCAACAGTACCCCAAAATGTAATTCTGATTATTGCTTTCGGGATACTTGAACCTCCTGCTTTAGCTGCTAATGCTCCTAAAATAATCAGAAAAAATATGGCAAATCCATAAAGTGAATATTCAATGCTCTTTAAAGGCAGAAACAGAGTTACCAGTAAAGGCATAATTCCACCTGCTGTAAATGAAGCTCCTGAAGCAAATGATGCCTGAACTGGTTTTGCCTGACTTATTTCATTAATTCCTAATTCATCTCTTACATGGGCACTTAATGCATCTTTTTCTGTTAGTTCCTTTGCTACTATTATTGCTGTTTCCTTTTTCAGTCCTCTTTTTTCATAAATTTCTGTCAACCTTTGAAGTTCAGTTTCAGGCATTTCAGCTAATTCTTTTTTTTCCCTTTCAATATCTGCATTTTCCACATCGGTTTGAGAACTTACCGATACATATTCACCTGCTGCCATTGATAAGGCTCCTGCAACCAATCCTGCTATAGCCGCTAATATAATTGGTTCCCGGGTATTACTTGCTGCTGCAACACCAATCGCGATACTTGCTGTTGATAATATTCCATCATTTGCTCCCAGTACAGCAGCTCTCAACCAGCTACTTCGTGTTATAAAATGAGGACTTAAATAATCGTCTCCTGGCTGCTGCAAGAGTGGAGCTTTTCTCCATAACTCAATTGCTTCTTAAAGCTCGTTGAATATACTCTCTTTATCAGGAATTCGGTTCAACCGGGGTTTCCATGCTGGGTCGTGCCGACCGCAGTAAGTCAAAGTATTATGGCTATTTGTTTTTTATTTTCAATATCATCGGTTGATACTTTATTCCGGACTTTTCCAGTATTCCGCCAATTGCCACAAATCCTAATCTGCTGTATATTGGAATTGCATAGGGAGACGAATTGACTTCGTAAGTATCCATCGATAAATCTCGTTTTAAGCTCTCATCTATCGACGATGATATTAATCGACCTGCAATACCACGGTTTTGATATAATTTATCTACAAACAAAAGAGATATGTGATTGTTGTTCCGTATCTCTATCACACCAACAATCTTACCATCTGATCTTGCAACGAACATATTCCTCTCTTCTCGTTGACGAGATTTAATATTCTCCGGTTTTATCCACTCATAAAAAGTATTATTACCCTCAACGGAATAATCAATCGACACAAAATCATCGTAAACAGATTTAATCAATTGACTAATCTCGTTTTCATCTCCAGGCACATACGGTTCTATTTTCGTGTTTTTCATCTCTTTTTCCATTGCTTTGAATTTGATCATTTGCGAGATTCTTAATAATTCAATTTTAATTTTTGTGCCGTCTGACGGTTGGCAACATGATTGCTCTAAAACAGCTTAGTTTTATGATCGCGTGTTGTGCGTTCGTGTTTAATTTTTTTCATAATTCATCAATTCAGTCAAGTTGTCTGGCAATAAATCAATTCCTTTAAATTCCTTTACCACAATAGATTTTATCTTGTTTTTAATATCTTTATCCACATACGTGATGGACATCTGCCACTTGCCGCCAATGCTTTTGCAGTCATCTTCTATCAATATATCGGGCTTGACAGCTTCGACTATGTCTTTATATTTTTCTCCTTTTATACGGTGGTACAGATATTGTCCTGAGAACCCATATCTCACTAATATATTTCTGGCTGCCTCCGCCGAAGATTCTTTTTTTACATAGGTCATATAAACAATCCGGGCACCTTCGTTGCTCCAACGATTGATTTTGGCAATGCAGTTTCCTATGGGGATATATTTTGCATGACTGAAATGGTCTATCAGACGCTTTGGTCCCAAAATCGCTCCTTCTAAGAAAATCATTATTGTGAGTTTCCTGTCGACAGAAGTATCAGTGTGATTAAGTTTTAACATCTTCATAGTTTACATTTTTTTGTAGAACTTTTCTCCAGCAGGCCCTTATCGGATACAGCAAACACAGGTGCAGGCTTGTCACCTCCTGTGTTTGGGTTTTGTATCAAAGTTCGTTTTCATCAAATGTTGGGCACATCCGCAAATGCTTGCACCTGTTGCTTTGCTGCATGTTAGCACCATTTATATTATTTCAATATTATTTTCAATCCATTCGGTAATTAATTTTAATGCGTTAAAATTAAGACCCAACGTTTTTGCATTTTTTCCTACATTATCAAACCAAATATTTCCATTTATTAAATCACAATGCCCAATAGGAATCTTCTCATTGTTAGAAAAATCCTCAATATATTCTATTAAATAATTTTCTCCACTGTTATCGACATTAGGAACTTCTGTTAAGCAAACTTGGTCTATTTTTAAACCATTTGGTGCTAAATTGTATAGCAACGTTTTTTTTCCTTGTTTTTCTACCATGATAAATCAATTTTTATTGTTTATATTCATTAAAGTCAGCTGCTTGTTTTACTTACTTAAGAATGTCGTGTCTAGATTTTTAGCCCATTCTGGTAATTCTTTTGATTTCTCAATCGGATCTTGATTTTCTTTTCCGTATTCAATAGTCAAGAGTTTCTCTCTTTTATATCCTTTTCGTTTCGCAAATATAAAATTCGGGAAAATCGTATAGTAAACATTGTAGTCTTTAACTGAAGAATTATATTCTGTCGTAATTTCGTTTAGTTCTTGATATATACTTTCTGTTTCTTTTCCCATGTCTGGACACTTATTCAACAAGAATTTATTTAGTTTATATTCGTTGAATTCAAATTCTAGTAGTTTTACTTTATTCTGTCTTCCCAATTTGGACTTGTCAATGAAATATTTAAGGCTGTCTGAATTTGTAGTGCTAACAGAGAGAATTAATTTATCTCTGTCATTTAGTTTTTTGTCGAATTTCTCCCACAAACTTGTCACGTTATTCTTTCTTTCCTCAAGATTATTCAATGTGTTCTTCCGTACAAAGTAGAATAAAATGAATCCAATTACTAAAATTGTCACAATAAACTTGATAAAAAACTTAATTATTTTCATTCGATTCTCATTCTTATTTTTTTTTACTATAACCGCTAACGTAAGAAACATGCAGTTGGAGGATACGGGTTTCTTTCCTGTCAAGCCGCACCGCCGTTGTTGCGGGCTGCGGACTTTGTTGTCAGCACCGAAAACCCAATTTACATATAGTTTTTGTTATGCGATCGTGTTTTATTTTATTCTCTCTCCAAGTATTATTTTAGGCATTGTCGTTAGGCATCTGTTGAATCGTTTGTAAAATTTCTCTAACCCAGATTTTGTTGCCTCGGCATGAATCAATTCGTTTTCAAGTTCCCAATATAAAATGTAAATCACACTCCCGGGTTTTCTTGTCAGACGGATTGCCGGTTCTCCATTCTTAACCGAATTAAAATCTTTTTGTCTATGAGTCCGTTTAATATATTTTACGTCTATGACTCCTGAGAAGGATTTATGATGCTCTGCAACGTCATTAAGCAGTGCTTCAAATTCATCCACTTTGTCAGGTTTGACCTCGTAAATACATATCTCTGTGAAAGAACTCATTTTTTATCCAAGATTTTTTTAATTGAAAATCCAAGTAATCCACCCAAAATTGTTGTCGTTATTGCAATTGGTATCAATGAAGCAGGCTCTTCCCAGCCAATCAAAATTGCAGTCGGCAATAAGACCAAAAAAGCTGTCAAAACACCTTTGAGTATCGGATTGATTTTCAAATCAATTGTCGCAATTAGGAAACCGACAACCATCCACATTGTCAATGCAGAAATATTTGCGTCCCAAGTCAGATTTTGAATAATCATTGGAATTACGTCAATAATCCCGGCAACAACTCCTAGAAATATCCCAATTTTAATTTTTTTCATATCGTATCGAGTTAGTAATCTATCCTTTTAACATGCCGCCTAACATCTGTATAAGTACACTTACGGTGAACCTGTTTCGACTTTATTTGTTTAGTAAATTTATGTAATGCGTTGAATTTTAATAGAATAATAATTTATCCATAGAACCTTTTAATCCGGACAGATCCTTTAGTTGTGATATCTGTTTCTATTATAATTGATTTACTGCTTGCGTGTCCCAGTAAGTTTTGAATGAAACGTAAACCAGTGCAAGACCTTAACAAATGAACAACTTACGAATGACTCACGAAAATACAGATTTGTTTTATAATTGCAACATTTTTCAATGATTTTTTATATTTTCCGTGATTTTATGGGGTAGTTAAAGATGACAAGTAATAAGAGGACGAGTAAACTTAGTAAACAAGGAGACAAGGAGATATATAGTGGAAACGGTGCGATAGGTGACGATCAGTTTATGGCAGACGGTTTGCTTTACAATGCTCCCATTAACGAAGCAGCCGATATGGAACTTGATTTGTTCGATTAAAAAAATGGGACAAGAAATACCCATATAGCACTGTAATTTTTGCTCCCACTGAACTCCAAAATGTTTATATAATTCATATTCTGCCATAATATTGCCTCTCCAAAGCTAAAAAAAATGCTCCATTAGGAACAGTATTATGGCAACGATTATCATTTTTTGTAAATAAAAAAAGCTCCGTTACCCTTCGGGCACCCTCTCCACCTCTCTCGTCCTTCGGACACTCTCCCCAAAATGGGGAAAGGAAGCGGAAAAGAGTATTTGGAGAGGGAAATATGTCCTGTGAGTTTTTGGAGAAAGGGGAATACAGCATCTGTATCATTTATTTTTTTTCACTAATCACTAATCACCAATCACTGCCTTACACTGCAAAATAGCTTTCCAGCTCTTTCAGCGTATCTTCACCGGTTTGTATATCCCTGACAATCTTGCCTTTTTCGAGTACCACGGTACGTTTGCAAACTTCGGTCACGTGATTGAGGTCGTGGCTGGAGATGAGCATGGTCACGTGGTCTTTTTCCTGCAGTTCGTTCAGTAGTCGTTTCAGGCGAATTTGCGACGAAGGATCGAGAGCGGTGAACGGTTCGTCGAGTATCAGAATTTTCGGGTCGGAAATTAAAGCTGCCGCGATGCCCACCTTCTTCTGGTTTCCTTTGGATAGGTCGCGGATCAGTTTTTTGTCGCCCAGGATTTCATCGTTGAAGAAGTCTTTCATCCCTTCGAGGAACAGGGCAATATCGCCTTCGGATTTATTGTAGAGTTTTCCCACAAATTTAAAATACTCTTCGGGTGTAAGGAAATCAATCAGGAAACCTTCGTCGAGGAAAGAGCCTACCAACGATTTCCATTCGTCGCGTCGGGCAACGGGTGCATTGTCAAGCATCACTTCACCGGAATTTGCCGGGATCAGATCCAGTATCAACCGGAACAGCGTGGTTTTACCTGCTCCGTTATTGCCTACCAAACCAAAACTTTCGCCTTGTGGAATAGTCAGGGAATCTATGTTCAGGACAGTAACGTCACTGTATATTTTTGACAGATTTGAAATTTGTATCATATTAATATGTTTTAGCTTCCCTAAATCCCCGGCCTCACCCCAACCCTCTCCGACCTCTATCCCCCTTCGGGTACTTTCTCCATTTGGAGAAAGGGATTGGATTTTTTTTTATTTTTGAGAGGGAATAAGAGAGGGACTTAAAGCAGGCTGTTTATTTTTAATCTTTTGTATATTTTAGTAAAATGAATTTTTGTCATAATATTCTCCCCCGTGGGAGAGTTAGAGTGTGCTTTTTATGCTTTATCCCGAAAACCTTCCGCCATCAGGTATTTTCGTTTATTAAACTGATTGACACAGAGTCTGAGAAGCGGTTCGCGAAAAATAATTCCAAGCAAACCCATCGCAGCAAGCACTGCCAGCGCTACATTCATCGGTGCAAAAGCTGAAATAATCCCAACGATGATCATCGGCAGAAACATGATAGGCATGACAATCAGGAAACTTTTATATGTTGTTCCCTGGTAATTAAACGAACTTCTCGCATTCAAATCCACCCGTTTGATATTGAAACTCCCGAAAAACAGCAAAAGGAAAATATTCACCCCGGTATTGAACAGGAATGCTGCCAGATGCAGGTAAATGATTTTTGTTCCGAAGAAAAAATAGGGCGTTGTCAACACGAATGAGATAATATTGAACGCAACCAACAAATAAAAATTGGCGTTCATATAGGTTTTTACCGGAATATTTTTAGTCAGAATACTGTCAAAATAGGAACTTTCCCAGCTGAAAACCCACTGTCCGTACATGAGCATCAGAATGCCGGTCATAAACATGGCACAAAAGAAAAGCCATCCAGGCTGATCTTTATACATCGGAGAGTTATAAAAAAGCAATCCGTAAGCCAAAAATATGGCCGACATATACACCAGTGATTTTGTACGTTTATGACGAAAGATCAGTCGAATCTGCAATGAAATCAGTTCTCCCGTAACGCCAAACCGATCGAGGAAAGAGAATCCGCCTGTTACACGACTGTCGTTCAGTTTCAGTTTCTCATTGAATTTTTCCGGATAATAATTCCGGGAGAAAAACCACAGGTTCAGTACATAAGCCAGACCTGCTGCTGCAGCTGTCAGTAACAGCCCGGCCGGATTAAATATCAGCAGATTAAAAAACTGCCGTGAAACTTCGAACAGCGAAAATACCTTGAAATACTCCAGAGCCGCCAATCCGCCAAGAACGATTAAGATAACCGGAAGCGTGAGCAACGAAGAGCCAAATCTACGTTTCAGATATGCTGCAATCCACATATCGAACCAGATAAGCAGGATAAAATTCAGCACAAAACGCAACGCAATTGCACCTGTGTAATAGGCGAAAACGCTTTTCACGGCAAAAGGAATGATAACGAGCAGCGTCATGTAATTGCCGAAACTAAATGCCGGTTTCAACAACAGGAAGTTCACCAGCGTAGAGCGCTTCACAGGCAATGACTGAAAAGCGGGTAAATTAACTGTGTTCAGCTGTTGCATGAAAAAACGGATGGTAAGGGCCGCAAGCAGCATATACAGGGTTGCACCGTTAAATACTTCAAGCGGCTTCAGCGTTTCGCTTACTTCGTTCAGTATATCACCCAAAAAGAAACCCAGAAACAAAAAGATGGAGGCAAAATACACACCCATAAAGCCCATCAGCAATTTCACTGACAAACTTTTGTAGAAACCTTTCGCCCGAAATATTTTTTTCCAGTCCTGTTTTTGTAAATCGATTATAATCATATAATTCATTGTAGTTACGTGGTTGCAAAAATATAAACAAATCTGTTTATTTCAATTAGATTGTTAAATATATTCATCATTTATTATTCATAGAAGCAATTGCAGGTATAAAACAGATAACTCAGTACACGTTTTTTCCCTTAGAAATAAAAAAGAATAGCACGGTACAATTATGCACTGTGCTATTCTTCACACAATTAATAAACAAACCAAATTATTTACCGCTACTCATGGATACTTCAATACGATTACCCTGAGCGAATAGATTCCTGGCAAATTTCTTCAACGAATTAATTGACAAATTATCAACATATTGCTCATAACTTGTTACAAAATCTACTCCGAATCTGTACTGATTATTCAACGTATTCAACATATATTCATTTTTCTTCAATTCATCAGCATGCTGTTTTGTCATAAATTCTTTTACTTTCTGAACATTTTCAGCACTTGGACCTGTTTTCTGCATTTCGCTAATCGTTTGATCTATCGCTTTTACCAATTCAGTTCTACGATCCGGATCTGTATCAAACATCAACTGAATACTAAATCCATCTTCAGGAGTTTTTTCCAACTCCGATGATATCTGCACACCATAAGTTCCGCCCAGTTTTTCACGGATTTTATCGGTAAGTACAATATCCAGGATTTGCTTCAAAGCATCCAGCTGTATTTCATTCTGAAGATTGTACTTCAGTTTTCCGGAATAAATTAAACCCGTGGTAGCTTTTGGAATTTCCAGCGCCCGGATAAAGTTATTATTGAACTTACCCTTTCTTTGAGGCATAACTTTCGCATTAAATGTACTCTTTTCGGGAGTGGAAGGCAAGGAAGCAATGTATTGTTCCACCAAAGGTTTCAATTCTTCGGGCATTACATTACCAACAATCGTAAAGATAAAGTTGCCGGCATTTGCAAACCGCTCTTTGCGCAGTTTCAGTAGGATATCATAATCGGCTGATTCTACATCCTTCGCAGAAATAAATCGTCCGCGCGGGTTATTTTTATACATAGAAGTCAGAATAGAATCTGAAAAGGCAATCATCGGATTGCTGCCGAAATTAGTCAGCATCCCTTTAGCACGGGTTGCAAAAGATGTATAAGCCGGCTGGTCTTTACGAACATCAGTGAAATTCAGATAAAGTAACTGCATAGCCGTTTCAATATCTTTTACGTTCGATTTTCCTGAAATGTTTTCGTTATAGTTATCAATGCTGAAATTCATGCTTACGTTTTTACCTGACAAGACTTTCGTTAAATCGGTTTTACTGAATTTGCCCAACCCTCCGGCCGACAAAGCAGATTCGCCCATTATCGATTCAAAAATTTTACCCAGGACTTTTATCTCTGAAATATATTTATTGTCGATAACAGAGCTGCCACCCGGTGCATAACCTGATAATAATACTTCGTCATCTTTAAATTTAGTTGGTTTCACAACCACTTTTGCACCGTTGGAAAGTGTCCATACCGTTGCTCCCTGATTTTGTTCTTCATTTACTATTTTTCCTTTTGCCGGCATTGTTGCCATCAGCGGTTCGGTAATAGCATTATCCACATAAGCGGTTATTTTTTCACTGTCAACTTTTTTGATCAATGCTTTAATATCGGCTTCCGGTGAATAATTTTCTTTTTCGGTTCCCATAATTGCTACTACGCGATTTTTATCGGTAATCATTCCCTTCACCAACTGATTGATGGCTTCCAGCGGAATAAAATTCGCCATCTGCTGTATCGTATTGTATTTATCAGCAATACTTGGAATCGGTTCGTTTTCAAGGAAATTATTTGTGTACTGATCAATAAAATAACTGCTGCGTTGTTTATCACGTTCGTTATATAATTTTTCCAGTTTACTTATGTAATCCGCTTTAGCACGTTCATATTCTCCGGCAGTAAAGCCAAATTCTTTTGCGCGGTTTGCTTCGCGAATAATCGTTTCGATAGCCAGGTTGGATGCATTGGGGTTACTTATCGCAAAAAATTGCATCGCATCTTTGGTTTTGGATATAAGGTAAGAGCCGCTGCTTGCTTCTGCAAAAGCAAATGGAGGATTTTCTTTTTGTATCATTTCCTGCAGACGGTTTGACAGCATTTGCTCAATCATACTGTTCATAAAGTCGTAAACAAGATAATCCATATTCATTTTTTTGTCCGACGGTATAATATCACGTTTATAAAATACCAGAATATTTGTGTTTGGATTTTCTTTGTCAGTAGCAACAGACACGATAGGTTCATCATTATCAGGAACCTGAGAATAAACACGTTCTGCAGGATTAACCGGTTTTTTGGTATCGGCAAACATGTCTTTTATTTTTTGTTCGGTTTTATCCACGTCAACATCTCCAACGATTATAATTCCCTGTAAATCGGGGCGATACCATTCCTGATAATAATCTCTCAGTACTTTCGGTTCAAAGTTATCAATCACTTCCATTTTCCCGATAGGCATACGATCGGCATATTTGCTGCCTTTATAAATTTCCGGCAACAAAGTACCCAACATGCGCATGGACATATTCTGGCGTGTACGCCATTCTTCGTGAATTACTTTACGCTCTTTATCAATATCTATTTCGCGAAGCAATAAAAAACCTGACCAATCGTGCAATATGAGAAGACAAGAATCCAAAACGTCTTGTCTGCCAGTTGGCACGGCATCAATGTTATAAACGGTATAGTCAAAACTGGTTCCGGCATTCAGATTTTGTCCGTATTTCACACCAACCGTTTCAAGATAAGGAATAATTCCTTTTCCTTTGCTGTCATTTGGGAAGTTTTTGGATCCGTTAAAAGCCATATGTTCCAGGAAGTGAGCCAGACCACGCTGATTCTCTTCTTCCTGCATAGAACCCACTTTTTGTACAATGTAGAAGTTAGCCTGATTTTCAGGTAAATTGTTTTTACGGATGTAATAAGTTAGTCCGTTGTCAAGTTTCCCTATCCGTACATCTTTATCAACCGGAATAGGCGGCATTTGTTGCTGTTGCGCAAATGAACTGCACATAGCAATAACGAATGCTGCGACAAATAAATAAATCTTTTTCATTTTTTAATTTGTAATTATTTAGTTTGTAAAATCTATTGTTCTTCTTCTGATGTTTTTCCATCCCATTCCAGAATATCTCCCGGCTGGCAATCAAGTTCCTTGCATATCATTTCCAATGTACTGAAACGAATGGCTTTTGCCTTTCCGGTTTTCA
>JAFNAU010000138.1 GCA_017860335.1 Bacteroidota bacterium | reverse complement strand
TCACGCATTGTTATCCAACCAATTGAATATACCGATAAAAATGGAATAAAACAAAAAGGGCCTACTATAGGCTGCTCATTACCGTATTCCGATCCTTTTACATCCCGCGAAAAACTTGGTACGGATAGCAAAGGCAACTTAATAGTCGGTTATCCGGTTACGGGAAAAATCGCAATTTATTCATCTGAAGGGATCAAAATCAAGGAATTTCAGGTAGATATGCCTCATCCCGCCATCAGTAAAGAAGAAATGGAAGGATTTTATCAGAATATGGAAAAACAGTTGCTTGAGGCATCGAAAAAAATCAATGCTGACGACGAATACCGGGAACAATACATTGCCCAATATCGCTCACAACTGGAAAAGTATAGAAATCCGGCTAATTATCCGGCTAACTATCCATATTTTGCAGAACTGATTGTAGATAGCGACGACAATATACTTCTGTTAAGATTTACAAAAGAAAAAGGAAGCAATAAATTCGATGTTTTTACTTATAACAACAACGGTAATAAAATCGGAACAACCAGTTTTTTATCAGACGATTACACTCTGAATTTCAATCCTAATGTATTCAAATTTCACAAAGGACAAATTATCGCATACCAGGAAATGAAAAACAAACAAGGTAATAATATGAGACTGGTCAAATTTAATTTAAAATAGCTCCCGCTAGTTACAAAAGAAAACGCAGCATTTGTCTTTTAATGAAGAATGCTGCGTTTTTTATTTTTATATAAGGAAAGCGACAATTTACTCCCACTCAATGGTTGCGGGTGGTTTGGAACTGATGTCATAAACTACGCGGTTAACACCTTTCACTTTGTTAATAATTTCGTTGGATACTTTTGCCAGAAAATCGTAAGGCAATTGCGCCCAGTCGGCTGTCATAGCGTCGGTGGAAGTCACTGCCCGAAGCGCCACAGCATTTTCATAGGTACGCTCATCGCCCATCACTCCTACAGATTGTACAGGAAGCAGTATTACTCCTGCCTGCCAAACTTTATCATACAAATTCCACTCGCGAAGTCCGCTGATGAAAATGTCATCAGCTTCCTGAAGTATCCTTACCTTTTCGGGGGTAATATCGCCCAGAATTCGTACTGCAAGTCCCGGTCCGGGGAACGGATGACGTTTGAGGAGATGACTCATCATGCCAAGCTGACTTCCCACCCGACGAACCTCATCTTTAAACAGCAACCGCAACGGTTCGCAAAGTTTCAAATCCATTTTTTCCGGAAGTCCTCCCACATTGTGATGCGACTTAATGACAGTACCTGTGATGGACAGCGACTCAATTACATCGGGATAAATAGTGCCCTGAGCCAGCCATTTCACATCCTTTACTTTGTGAGCTTCCTGATTGAAAACATCGATAAATGCTGAACCAATGATTTTACGTTTCCGTTCAGGCTCTTTCACATCCTTCAGCGCATTGTAGAAATAATCTTTAGCATCAACACCGATAACATTCAGACCGAGATGTTCATAATCTTTCAGTACATTCTCAAATTCGTCCTTGCGAAGCAAACCATTATCGACAAATATACAGGTAAGGTTTTTACCGATTGCTTTATTTAGTAAAACTGCGGCAACTGATGAATCAACACCTCCTGAAATACCGAGTACAACTTTATCTTTTCCCAACTGTTCTCTTAGTTCCTTCACCTTGCTCTCGATAAATGAAGTCGGCGACCATTCCTTTCGGCACTGACAGATATCCAGGAAGTTTTCGAGCAGGATCATACCATCGGAGGTATGGAACACTTCGGGATGAAACTGTACACCCCATGTTTTCTCGTTTTCTACGCGGTATGCAGCCATTTCAACATCACTGGTACTAGCTATTTTCCGGAACTTTTCGGGCATTTGAGTAATACTATCGCCATGCGACATCCAGATTTGCGAACCGGCAGAAATGCCTTTCAGCAGTTCGTCGGACGAATCAATTTCGGTTAGAAAAGCACGCCCGTATTCGCGGCTTCCGGCCGCTTCCACTTTTCCGCCATCGGAATAAGCCATAAACTGAGCGCCATAACAGATACCCAACACAGGAAAGATGCCTCTTATTCGACTCAAATCTGTTTTAAATGCAGTTGGATCATACACAGAATAGGGACTTCCTGAGAGGATTACTCCTTTAATATCATCCGTATTTTCCGGAAACTTATTATAAGGCAAAATTTCACAATATTCATTCAGTTCGCGCAGGCGACGTCCGATAAGCTGTGTGGTCTGTGAACCAAAATCAAGGATGATAATTTTTTCCATGATGATAATGTTTTTAATTTGAACGCAAAAATACAAAATAATGCTTATCTGTAAAAATATGTAGCAGCAGGATAAGTAAAAAAACGCCCCGAACAAACTATGTATCGGGGTGAATTTTTTTTTTTGGATAAATATTCAGGGAGATGGATGTTTACAAATTCATTAGCTGGATTGGGATAAAGTTCAGCCCATCAATTCCAGTCAACTCGTTATCTGTAAAAGTTATATATTCCCGCGTGCTTAATTCAGCAGGATTATCTACAGAACTTTTGGGAATAATTTTGAAACATTCTGTAAACTTGTTTCAGGCTTTTTTATCCTTTCAGCAACAGCGAACTGTCTCCATAACTCAGGAAGCGAAATCCGTTTGAAAGGGCGTAATCATAAATCGTGCGCCAGTTACCATCTACAAAGGCAGACACCAGCAGCAACAACGTGCTTTTAGGCTGATGGAAGTTGGTTATCATTCCGTTGATAACGCGAAATTGAAAGCCCGGCTGTATTAGGATTTGTGTTTCGGCATGCAGCGTGTCCAGTTCATGCTTTTCCAGATAATCAATAATATTCTGCAAAGATTTTTCAACCGGAATATCCTCGGTCGTTTCATAAGGCTCCCACTGATCAACTCTGAAGTCCGTAATGTTTTCATCGGGTAAATACAGGAGATTTTTTCCAATATAATACAAACTCTCAAGCGTACGCACTGAAGTAGTACCCACTGCAATGATGTTACCGATTTTGCTCTGAATATGTTTAATCGTATTCAGCGGTACTGCAATGGTTTCGGTATGCATGGTGTGCTGATTAATAGTAGCTGATTTCACCGGCTGGAAAGTTCCGGCTCCCACATGCAGGGTGAGTTCTTCTATTTCAATATTTTTTGACTTCAGACTGGAGAATACTTCAGGCGTGAAATGCAGTCCGGCAGTGGGTGCCGCCACCGAACCTTCAATTTTAGAATAAACAGTTTGATATGTTTTTTTGTCGGTTTCTTCGGTTTTCCGGTGCAAATAGGGAGGAATGGGAAGTTCGCCGATTTGCATCAGGATTTCAGAAAAACTGAGTTCGTCAGCATCCCAGCTGAACCGGATGCGATGAGTATTTTCTTCCGTTTCCAACAGTTCGGCAGAAAAAGTCACTTCCTTTTCATCAAACAGTATCTTCTGCTGTAAGGCTCCTTCTTTCCACTTTTTTAAGTTACCGATCAGGCACTTCCATTCGCACCCACCTGTAGCCGACAAGGACAACGCATAATCCGATGGAATGAGAGGTTCCAGGCAAAACACCTCAATGCGGGCTCCGGTCTGTTTGTGAAAAACGAGCCTTGCCTGAATGACCCTTGTGTTGTTGCACACAAGCAAACAATTCTGGGGCAGATATTGAGCCAAATTTGAAAAAACACTTTCAGATACCACCCCATCGCGGTAAAGGAGCAACCGGGACGAATCTCTCTTTGAAAGCGGATATTTGGCTATCCGTTCATCGGGTAATTCGTAGTTAAAATCATCAATATAAATAGCTTCTTTTTGTTCGGGATGGTTCACAAGGCAATAAAAGTTTGTAAATTTGCGCAAATTTAAAACAATTAAAACCAAGTGCCAAGTTAATAGGCAATAAAAATAAAGATTATGATAAAAACCGGTGATATTGTGCGTTTTCTGAACGCAGTAGGAGGTGGAAAAGTGACCCGTATTGACGAGAAAAAGAGTATGGTGTATGTAGAAGACGCCGACGGATTTGAAATTCCGGCACTTGCCCGTGAGTGTGTGGTCATTCAGGCGGTAAACGAAAAAACCAATTTTCCGGTGAAGGATTTCTCCGCGAAAAGCAACACTGCAACGGTAAGCCCGTCGAAAGAGGTGAAAATGGAAGAACCTAAAAAGTCGGAACCTGTCGTTGAAACCACAGAAGGTGAAATTCTGAATGCATTCCTGGCTTTTTTCCCGAAGGATATCAAACGGCTTGAAACAAGCGGTTACGAATGTTATCTGGTCAATGACAGCAACTACTACCTTTTTTACAACCTTGTAACAGGGGAAGACAACAACCGAAGAAGTATTGCAAACGGGACAATTGAACCTAACATGCAGGAATTTATTAATGATATAGAAAAATCACAACTGAACGATTGGGAGAAAGTGCGTGTGCAGATAATCCCGTTCAAAAAGGATAAAACGTACACCGAACAAAATGTACTCGATTTCACGCTCAGGCTGAATACCGTAAAATTCTACAAACTGCATAGTTTCACCGAAACCGATTATTTCGACGACCTGTGCATGCTCATCAGTCTGACCGAAGAAAGCCAGAAAAAACAGCTTGCAGAGATATCACCAGCCGAAATTAAACAAGCTTTACAGCAAAAAGCCCAGCCGCAGCTACGCCCGAGAATTATTCACAAGCAGCCGAAAAACGAAATTATCGAAGTGGACCTGCATATCAATGCTCTGATTGACAATACTGCCGGATTGTCAAACGCCGATATGATTGGCTATCAGATGGAGACCTTCCATCGCATATTGGAAGAAAATAAGAATAAGAAAGGTCAGAAAATTGTGTTTATACACGGAAAAGGAGAAGGAGTACTGAAAAACGAAATAGAAAAACAACTTAAAAGCCGGTATAAAAACTATCTGTATCAGGATGCATCATTCAGGGAATATGGTTTTGGCGCAACGATGGTGATAATTAAGCAATAAAAAGAAAAGGATGATCTGAAACGACCATCCTTTTTTATTTATTTAATCGAGCCTTATATAACTTAGTTTCATTTAAGTCGGGCGATGTCATTTAATATTTTCAGAAAATTCACAGCTTTGATTTCCGATTATGTTTTAACCTGAACTCAAAACAAAATAATCTATCGGGCAGCTATTGTTTCTATTTCTACGAATGCTCCCAGTGGCAGATCTTTCACAGCAAAAGCCGAACGGGCAGGACATGCAGAAGTATAGTATTTTTTATACACTTCGTTCATGCCAGCAAAATTCTGAATATCTGAAAGAAAAACGGTTGATTTTACCACATCCGAAAATTCATAACCGGCTTCCATGAGTATGGCAGCTATGTTTTTGAAAACCTGTTCAGTTTGTGATGTAATATCTTGTGTATCAATAATTCCCGCTTCAGGATTAATGGGGAGTTGACCTGATATATAAAGTGTGCCGTTAACTTCAACAGCCTGACTATACGGGCCAATCGCGGCGGGCGCTTTGAGGGTATTAATAATTTTTTTCATTTGTATTTGTAGATTAAGTTTCCTGATAGTTGAATTGATTGTGACAAAGATAATTTAAAAGATTATTATACAGGAAAATTTTAAGGAAAATTTAGTGTCAAAAGATTAATCATCATACACATATATCTATTAGTTTACACAATTCTTCCAATCACCCTTCCTCTGATATCTCAGAAACTGTTTAAAAATTAATATTAAAGTCTGTTAAGCATTAGTTTTATCATCGCTAAACGTATCATATTTTCGCTTGTGTCAGTAAGAAACTCGAAATTTTTAGAAAGCCTTCGGTAACTTT
>JAFNAU010000137.1 GCA_017860335.1 Bacteroidota bacterium | reverse complement strand
ACGATGAGTTGCTTACTGTACGTACAAGTATTAAAGCAATAAAAGGAGTACGTGTTTGGTTCACCTATCATCTTTATAATGAGCAAAATGAACTTATTAACGAAGCTGAAACCGAAATTGCATTTGTGGGTTTGAATGACTGGAAACCCTGTGCACCACCTGAATTTTTACTTTCGTATCAACATGCTCTATGTAATTATTTTCCGGATTAAAAATTCGAATAATAATGAAGCCGGTTTTGAAAGCCTTCGAAACCGGCAACTGGTATTAATGTATCAGCAATGAAAGTGAAAATCCGGAAGAACGGTTGAAGTCGTTGGGCGAAGTAAGTTGGGTGTTTATCGGCTACCACCAAAGTCGCTATATTCAAATAATCGAATGAAAAAAGTTTTCAAGAAGCCAATACAGGCAATGATGGCTGTTCCAGGACTGAATATGACTTATTTAAAGACTATTTGAGCTAATATCCAAAACTGATTAAATCCCCGAGCAATTTCAAATTAACTTCTGTAAATGGGAGTTATTGAAGCATAGAATGACAAATAAACAAGAAAAACGGGAGAATGCAGGTTTCTGCGCAAACTCTCGTTAGGTTTCATTAAAAAAAAGACACCGACACGACAGAACAAACAGTTTGATGATTAGAAAATTTAAAAATATTGTTTCTTTATTTCTCTTGTTGGTATTCCTCCTACCTTCAATAGTTAAACTTGAGCATCATCATGAACATTTTGAATGCAAAGAAAAGAATGCAAAGCATTTTCATGAATTTCACGAAAAATGTGCTGTATGTAATTTTGAATTTTCTGTTTTTTCGTCAGAGTTTGTAAATATTGTTCTAACAAAAGAAAAACCGTTAACAAATTATTGCAATAATTACAAGTCGGTTAATTATTCTACACTCACTAAATATTCGTTTTTATTACGTGCTCCACCATTTAAACAAATTTAACGTAAACACTTTGGAGGTGTTAAATGAAAATTTGTTTAAAAATTAATACGTAATAAAATGAATAGAATATTTATCATTTGCGTAATGATATTGTCATACCATATATCAAACGCACAAAACAAAATAACAGGGAAAATTACTGACCAGGACAATTTACCATTGACTGGCGCTGGTATTTTCATTTCAGACATGAATAAAGGTACAGTTTCAAATACCGACGGAACTTACGAATTATCGAATTTGCCGAATGGTAAAATTAAAATACAATTTTCATATATTGGATACGGTAATCGTGTAGAATCGGTGGTTCTTAATGGTAAAAGTTTAGAATTAAATATTGTTCTCACACAAACGGCAATAGAGGCTGAAGAAGTAGTTGTCTCTGGTGGATATAACTCAACGCAACATGAAAATGCTGTAAAGATTGATGTTCTGAAACTTGACCCACAAACAATTATTAGTACACCAAATTTTACAGAAGTACTTACAAAGGTGCCTGGAGTTGATATGATTTCTAAAGGAAGTGGCGTTTCAAAGCCCGTTATTCGCGGGCTTTCAATGAATGACATCTTAGTATTAAATAATGGAGTACGATATGAAAACTACCAGTATTCGAGTCATCATCCGCTCGGAATTGACGAATTTGGAATTGAAGATGTTGAAATCATCAAAGGACCTGCTTCATTACTTTATGGCTCTGATGCAATTGGTGGCGTTATCAACTTTATAAAGGAAAAACCTGCTCCTATTGGCAGTATTATCGGCGATTACAATATGCAACTTTTTTCAAACACGCTTGGTATGACTAATAATTTAGGTATAAAAGGAGCTGGGAAAAAGTTCTTCGGAGGGTTAAGAGTTGGACAAAAGACAAATTCAGATTTTCTTCAGGGAGGTGGAGCTTTTGTCCCAAACTCGCGTTTCAATGAAATGTCTGTTAAGGCAAATGCAGGTTTTACAGATAAGGTTGGTACTTTCAAATTGTTTTATGACTTCAACAATCAGAAACTGGGATTAGTGGAAGATGAAGCAATTGAAGCAATCACCCAAAGAGGAAGAGAAAATCATATTTGGTATCAGGAATTGAATACTCATTTACTTTCTTCTCAAAACAAGTTGTATTTAGGCAGATTTAAACTGGATATTAATTCTGCGTTTCAGAATACAGAACTAGTCCATTTTGGCAATGTTGGTGTTTATGAAATACAAATGGAACTTGCAACATTAACGTATGATGTTAAACTTCATTTGCCCTCGAAGGAAAATTCTGAATACATAATCGGATTTCAGGGTTTTAATCAAACCAATACAAACCTGAATGACAGAGAAACAAAATTATTGCCTGATGCTACAACAAATAATTATTCTGCTTTTGGTTTATTACAATATACATTTTTCAAGAAACTTAAAGTACAAACGGGTATTCGTTACGACAAAAAGTCAATTTCTTCTCATGCAATTGGATTAGTAACAGAACCTATGACCTATCGTGCGCCGCTTGATAAATCATTTGGCAGTTTCAGCGGGTCGATCGGTGCAACTTATAACTTATCTGAAAAACTATTATTCAGAGCAAACTTTGCCGCAGCATATCGCACACCTAATTTAGCGGAACTTACCTCAAACGGACAACACGAATTGCGATACGAAATAGGAGACCATAACCTTGTTCCCGAAAACGCCTATGAGACGGACTTAAGCCTTCATTACCATAAGGATAATTTCACTTTTGACATTGCAGGATTTTACAACATTGTCAATAATTATATTTTCATTTCACCAACTGGCGAGATTACGGCTTCTGGAATAGATATATTCAAATACAAACAAGCAAATTCGACTTTATTCGGAGGTGAAGCAGGTTTACATGTTCATCCGGAAACATTAAAATGGTTGCATTTTGAAACCACATTTTCATCTGTAACCGGTAAACAAAAGAATGGTGATTACTTGCCATTTGTGCCTGCTCATAAATTACGTTTTGAATTAAGAGGTGAAAAAGAAAAATTGATGTTTCTAAAAAAAGCATTTGCATCAATAAACACTTGCACTGCATTTAATCAAAACAACGCTGCTCCTGACGAAACTGCTACGGCGGGATATACGCTTATTGATTTATGTATTGGCAGTAATGTAAAATTGAAAAATCAATTAATTTCGTTAAGTTTATGTGCAAACAACATACTGGACAGGAAATACATAGATCATTTATCGACACTAAAAGAAGTGAATTTATATAATCCGGGTAGAAATATTTCATTGAATCTGAAAATTCCATTTGGAGTGAAAATGAATAACTAAAATTAACGAGACATAATCGGGTAGACTACCCCGGTTTATCAGATCTGCAGATAAATGAGTAAATAACCGCACAGGCCGGCAGTATTTAGTAGAGAAGTTATATGCGGCGTCTATAGTTAATGTTTCAGCAATGAAAGAGAATATCCGAAAGGACAAGACCCACCTCCTGTACCGCTCATTTACCATGTACTATGTGAAACTGAAGGAAAAGGCAAAATAAATAATCCAGATTAATCAACTAAAAATACAACAGACATATTTGATCTGTTGTATTTTTTTTAGGCTATAAATTTGTTTTTTTATATTGTTCTTCTTTAAAACTGTTTATCTTTGCACCATTATTAACAATTCAACGAATTATAATTATGAAAAAGAAATTCGGTTTATTCATTTTTTGCTTTCTGATAACTCTGACTTCCTTTGGTCAGCAGCAATACACTTATCAGACAGATACTAAGTATGGTCAGGATTCGGAGGGACTGAAAAATGAAATTCATTTCAATTTATTAACTTCAGTACTCGGATTGCCCGAAATTAATTATGAGCGCATTATGGAAAGCAATTTCAGCGTGGGTATGTCGCTGATGGCATCACTCGACCCCTTTGAAAAACAAAATTTGAGAGCTGCTTTTCTGCCATTCGGACGTCTTTATTTTAGCAACGATTATGCTGCCGGATTTTACATAGAAGCCAATGGCGGGTTAATAATCGAAAAGAGTCGCCTGTATTACTATGATTACTATTCACCCTACTCCGGAGTTACGCAGTCTACTCCTACTGTGAATACGAATAGTAATTTCGGACTTGGTGTCGCGATCGGATATAAATTCCTGACCAAAAATAACTGGGTTGGAGATATATTCGCGGGAGCCGGAAGGGTCTTTGGAGATTCAAATATTGATGCTTATCCGCGCGTGGGTATTACCATAGGCAAACGGTTTTAAGTCGAAATTTATAGAAAACGTTAACGGCTGAACTTCATCTGGAGTTCAGCCGTTTTTTCTTCGTAAACTGAAGTAAACAGAATAAATTAGTTTTGCGAAACTGAAGAATAAACAAACATGTAATTAAGGTAAGGATTGTATCTTATATTCATTATTATCTGACATTGCCTATCGCGTTCTTTGCTGTGTCGTGTTTTGTTTTCAGGACATTGCTGATGCTGCTGAACTGAATTCTCACCTGAGTTTTTAGCGTGTCTTTCAATCCGGATGTTGCTTTTTCAATCACAACGAATGACAACTCATAATCACCGTCTGTGAGTTCAACTGTACCGTCGCAATCGTCATCTTTTCCCTTCCAAACCACTTTCTTAGCTGTGCTAAGTTTATCAACCTTTTTGTTGGAAACTTCTCCGGTATATCTGGTTACATCAGCCACGATGTCAGCTGTTCCGTCACAATCGTTATCTTTTCCCTCACTTACAGTTCTGCCGGTTGCAGCATAGGAAGCTGCGGCAGCGCCTCCACCTCCTGCCAGCGACGATATGGATGAAATAGCTACGCTAACGATGGAACCGCCAGGTAAAGCACCTCCTAACAGTGACGCTCCCGATGCCAGTGCGCCACCGGCTGCATGCAATCCGGCATTTACTTTCCGCAATTCTTCGTCGGTGAGTTTTCGGATACACTGATTTTCGGTGTAAACCCGATAACCTTCATTATCGGGGAAAAGTACCATGCAACCATCTTCAACCAGAGAAATATTGATTTTACCGGCGGTGTGTAGTCCGGCATTCACTTTTTCACCAAAAGTGGCTCCCTGTGTTTGTTTTGCTACGGTGATATTCATCGAAATGCGGTTGGGCATGCTGTTATTAATGCCGTTTATAGTTTTTTTCTGAGTAATTCCACCTTTCACGGTGCCATCCCAGCCTTTGCGCTGGCTGTCGGCTCGTTTTATACCTGCCTCGTTAATTCCTTCTCCTTTTCCTTTAACGTCCCGGTCTTTGCGTGCGGTAACAGAATTAACCGTGTCGGTGAAGGCGGTTGTATTCAGAAAATGGCTGGTTTGTTTGCTGTTTTCATCTGCAACTGAAATATAATCTGTTTTGTAAACAGTCTTAGCTGCATCTACTGTGATTGCAGGGCTTGTCAGAGCCAAAATAATTCCGATTTTGCTAATCAGGTTTTTCATAATTTCTCGATGTTAAATTGTATAACTCAAAATTTAATCTGTATAACATGAACTTATTTGTTTTGTTCGGCCAGTTTTAGTTTGCACTGAAACTTTAACAAGCAGTGCATTACTGAAAATTCAGAAGAGTTTAAACATTCAAAGCGAAAATCGATGTGTAGTATGTCTG
This sequence comes from Bacteroidota bacterium, assembly GCA_017860335.1. Lineage (GTDB taxonomy): Bacteria > Bacteroidota > Bacteroidia > Bacteroidales > Paludibacteraceae > UPXZ01. Next base: position 427 of record JAFNAU010000137.1, on the reverse strand, counting down.
AAACGCTATAAATGAGTTGATTATGGAATTTATTCTTTAATTGAACGTAAAGTTTAATTAACAAAAAAAGACGGATGTTGTATTCATCCGTCTTTTCGTAAAGTATGTGAGTTTATTATTTTTTCACCGGTTCCACTCCGAATGTAAATCCGGCTTTCACGCGTTCAATCAGTTCGGGAACGATATCTTCGTATTCTCCCACAATACCGAAGTCGGCATTTTTGAAGATGGAAGCTTTCGGGTTGTGGTCAATAGCCACTACTTTGCCCGATTCTTTCATACCCGAAATGTGCTGAATGGCGCCTGATATACCAATAGCCACATAGACTTTTGGACGAACTGTTTTACCTGTTTGTCCGATCTGACGGGCATATTCGGCAAATCCTTCGTCCACCGTTACACGACTGGCAGCCCATTCGGCTTTCAC
>JAFNAU010000136.1 GCA_017860335.1 Bacteroidota bacterium | reverse complement strand
CAAAAGCAACCGCTGATATAAAGAAAGACATGGAGTCCGAAATGCCCATGGACCGGCTTGTTTGCGGTGATGTGGGATTTGGCAAAACCGAAGTGGCAATCCGTGCAGCTTTCAAAGCTGTTGCCGACAGCAAACAAGTGGCTGTGCTTGTGCCCACCACTGTGCTTGCCATGCAGCATTACAATACTTTCAAAGACCGATTGAAAGATTTTCCATGCACTATTTCTTACCTGAGCCGGGCAAAAGCACCCAAGAAGGCAAAGGAAACACTGGACAGGTTGGCCAATGGTGAAATAGATATTATTATCGGAACTCATAAACTGGTAGGAAAAACCATAAAATTCAAGGATCTTGGTTTACTTATCATTGATGAGGAACAAAAGTTTGGAGTGACGGTAAAAGAACGCCTGAAGGAACTGAAAGTCAATGTAGATACACTCACACTGACCGCTACGCCCATACCCCGCACACTGCAATTCTCCTTGCTTGGCGCGCGCGACTTGTCGATTATCAATACTCCACCGCCAAACCGTTATCCGGTTCAAACCGAAATTCATGCATTCGATGAAGATGTTATAAGGGAAGCCATTCAGTTAGAGATGAACAGAAATGGTCAGGTATTCTTTGTTAACAACAGGATACAGAACATCTATATGATTGAAGCAATGATAAAACGGCTGGTGCCTGGTTGTCGGGTAGCTGTGGGTCATGGACAGATGCCGGCCGAAAAGCTTGAAGAAGTGATTGTGGATTTTATTGATTATGAATATGATGTGCTGGTTGCCACAACCATCATCGAATCCGGTATCGACATTCCTAATGTAAATACCATTATCATAAACAGCGCACATCGGTTTGGACTGAGCGATTTACATCAGCTCCGGGGCAGGGTAGGGCGAAGTAATCGAAGAGCTTACTGTTATCTGCTCGCGCCGGAAATGAGTTTACTCACTCCCGATGCCCGACGCCGGTTGCAGGCTATTGAAACTTTCTCCGAGCTGGGAAGCGGATTTAATATCGCCATGCAGGATCTGGATATACGGGGAGCCGGAAATATGCTTGGCGCCGAACAAAGCGGATTTATTGCCGACCTGGGTTATGAAACCTATCAGCGGATACTCAACGAGGCGGTACATGAGCTAAAGGACGAAGAATTTGCAGAACTGTATGCCGACGAACGGGTTGATAAGGACAGAAGTAAGGCTTACGTAACCGATTGCCAGATTGATACGGATCTTGAACTGATGTTTTCGTCCGAGTATATCGAAAATGTGTCAGAACGTATCAATATGTACCGCGAGCTCGATAATCTGGAAAATGAGAATGAGTTGAAGGTATTTCAACTGCAACTTGAAGACCGTTTCGGCAAATTACCCCAACAGGCAACCGATCTCATGCTGATTGTCCGGTTGAGATGGAATGCAATGCGTTTCGGTGTTGAAAAACTGGTACTGAAAAACGGACAGATGATTGCTTACTTAGTATCCAACCTGAAATCGACATATTACCAGTCCGACGAATTTGGTCGGTTATTGCAATATATGGCCCGCAATCCGCGAATTTGCCGTCTTCGCGAACAAAACGGCAAGCGTTCGGTTATTTTTACCGATATCAATAACATACAGAAAGCCTTCCAGATATTTGAGGGTATCTAATAAAAGCTGCAGATTTTCTGCTGTCTCAAAAATAAAATCAGAATAATAATGTAAGACGGAATGGTTTTTTTGCCGTGATATATGTATTTTATCATTATTATGTACTTTATTATCATATTTTTGGTACTTTTTTATCCTATTTTGCTGAAGCCAGCATAAAAATTATGATTATATTTGCACGGACTTTATTTCCCCTAATAACGAAATTTTATTGTCAATTTTTTATCAGTATTCAAGATGAAAAAATTACTTTATTTTAACAGCAGTCTAACGCTGTTTTTAATTTTTCTAATATCTGGTGCGCAAACGGTCGTTTCACAGACGGTTCTGGTAACTAATAAATCAGACAAAACACTCAGGGATTATACCGTGGAAGTGCCACTGTCCGGTTCTCGACTTACGGCAGGAAATTATGTGGTTGTTTCGTCTGAAAATGAAATTGTTCCGCTCGAAATCTCAACCGACCTCAAGGGAGATCAGAAGGCAATATTTCCTGTAGCCAATATCAAACCATTTTCCACAACAAAATATTATTTAAAAAAAGGAAACGCCGACAAATATCCCAAACGTACCTATGCTGAAATTGCCCACAAAATTGGTGGAAAATTTGCCGGAAAGGTATATGAAGGTGGATTCTCGTGGGTAAAACCCAATTACATGCGTATGCCCGACAACTTTACCGATCACGCTTACTATATTAAATATGAAGGTCCGGGGTGGGAAAGTGATAAGGTCGCTTTTCGCTTTTATCTTGACTGGCGTAACGGAATTGATGTATTTGGTAAACGTACGCCGGGTATTGTACTTCCGTTTGTAGGGACTGAAGATTACGAAAAATATCACCACATGGCCGATTGGGGAATGGACAATATGAAAGTGGGTAACTCGCTGGGTATAGGTTCAATTGCTGTTTGGAATGGAACGAAGGCAGTACGTGTTGAAAAAACGGACAGTGTAATCAGCTTTATTCCTGCCGATGGTAAAATACGTTCGCAGGTAATGACAACCTATTATGGCTGGCAGGCAAACGGGGTAAAATGCAACCTGAAATCGCTGATATCAATTGATGCCGGCAGCCGTGCTTCGCACATGGAACTTTCAGTGGATAAAAGCCTGCCCAATATTGCCACCGGTATTGTCAAAGATAAAAATGCAGAGTTGATCAAACCCGAAAAATCTACCGGGGAATGGTCCTACATAGCTACTTTTGGCAAACAAAGTCTCAACAACGATATGCAGGGACTCACCGTATTCTACCGCACAAAACAGTTGCAAAAAATTACTGAAGATGAATTAAGCCATGTAGTAGTTCTACAGCCCGAAAACGGAACTGTGGAATATTATTTTATGCCCACCTGGGAACTCGACTGGGAACCGGTAGCCGATAAAGCAACTTTCCTGAAATGTGTGAATGAAGTGCTCGACCGCCTCAATAATCCGGTATTGGTAAAAATAAAGAAGAAATAAATATAAAGCATTAAAAATGAAGGAATTTATTAACGAGAATTTTTTGTTGCAGACTGAAACAGCCCAAAAACTGTATCACGAACATGCAAAGCTGCAACCCATCATCGATTATCATTGCCATCTGAACCCTGAATTTATTGCCAACGACCGGAAATTTGATAATATCGGTCAGATATGGCTTGAAGGCGACCATTATAAATGGCGTGCAATGCGTACTAATGGCGTCGATGAACGTTTTTGTACCGGAAAAGATACGTCCGACCGTGAAAAATTCGATAAGTGGGCAGAAACAGTGCCCTACACCATGCGAAATCCGCTATATCACTGGACACATCTGGAATTGAAATCAGCATTTGGAGTGACTAAACTTCTTAATCCACAAACTGCTGCCGGGATATACGAAGAATGTACAGCGAAACTGCGCACTCCCGAATTTTCAGCCCGCGGACTGATGAAACTATATAATGTTGAAACAGTGTGTACAACCGATGATCCTGTTGACAGTCTTGAACATCACTTAGCCCTAAAAAACGAAGGTTTCGAAATAAAAGTTCTGCCAACCTGGCGTCCCGACAAAGCGATGGCTGTGGAAAATCCAAAGGAATACAGAGCCTATGTGGAAAAGCTTTCGGAAGTCTCCGGAGTTAAAATCAGTAATTTTGCCGATTTGATAGCCGCGTTGCGCAAACGTCACGATTTCTTTGCCACAGTTGGTTGTAAGCTTTCAGACCACGGCATTGAGGAATTTTATGCCGAACCATATACCCAAAACGAAATTGATTTGATTTTCAATAAGGTGTACGGAGGTACAAATTTACAACCCGAAGAAATTATCAAATTCAAATCGGCCATGCTCCACGAAGGCGCTTTGATGGACTGGGAAAAAGGATGGACACAACAATTCCACTACGGAGCCATTCGTAATAACAATTCACGTTTGTTCGGAAAACTCGGAGCCGATACCGGTTTTGATTCGATAGGCGATTTTACAGTTGCCAAATCCATGAGCCGTTTTCTGGATCAGCTCGATAAAAACAATCAGTTGGCGAAAACAATCCTTTATAATCTCAATTCGCGTGATAATGATTTGATCACAACCATGATAGGGAATTTTCAGGATGGTTCAGTTGCCGGTAAAATACAGTTTGGTTCCGGATGGTGGTTCCTCGATCAGAAAACCGGTATGGAAGCTCAGCTGAATTCTTTATCAAATCTGGGATTACTAAGCCGTTTTGTAGGTATGCTTACCGACTCGCGCAGTTTCCTGTCTTATCCGCGCCATGAATATTTCCGCCGCATTCTTTGCAACCTGATCGGAAATGATGTTGAAAACGGACTTTTACCAGCTTCAGAGATAGATTTCCTGGGGAAAATGGTAGAAGATATTTCTTACTTCAATGCAAAGAGATATTTCGAGTTCTAAAAAAGAGGATAAATCATAAATGGCTGAATGAGATAATATTAGAATAACATAAGGATAAAATAAAAAAGAAACAGAAATGAGTAAAGTAGTAACATTCGGAGAAATTATGTTGCGGTTAGCAACTCCGGGATATCAGCGGTTCTTACAATCCAACAGTCTGAACGCTACATTTGGCGGAGGCGAGGCCAATGTGGCTGTGTCATTGGCTAATTACGGGATAGATACAGAATTCGTAACACGTTTGCCACAAAATGATATAGCAGACTGGTGTGTTTCGGAACTGAGAAAATACAACGTAGGAACTAAAGAAATAATCAGAGGCGGCGAAAGGGTAGGTATTTATTTTCTCGAGACCGGAGCTGTTTCACGTAGTAGTAAAGTGGTATATGACCGTGCAAACTCATCCATTGCTGATATAAAACCGGGCATGATCAACTGGCATGAAGTACTTAAAGATGCAGACTGGTTTCACTGGACTGGCATCACACCCGCACTCTCTCAAGGTGCTGCCGATGCTTGCCTGGAAGCTATTAAAGTGGCCAACGAACTGGGTGTAACTGTATCTACCGATCTTAATTACCGGAAAAATCTCTGGAAATACGGCAAAAAAGCATCCGAAATAATGCCCGAACTGGTTGCTGGTTGCGATATCATATTAGGGAACGAGGAAGATGCCGAGAAAGTTTTCGGGATTAAACCCGAAGGTTTTGATGCAGAGCATACCGGTGGCGAGGTAGATGCCGCAGAATTTCAGTCGGTATGTGTTCAGCTGATGAATAAATTTCCACGTGCAAAAAAAGTAATTATTACCCTTCGTGGTTCTATCAATGCCAATCATAACACATGGGGCGGAGTGCTTTACAGCAACGACACACTGCATCAGTCCAAACGTTATGATATTACACATATTGTTGACCGTGTTGGTGGCGGCGATTCGTTTATGGGTGGCCTCATTTATGGTCTGCTGACTTATACTACCGACGATCAGAAAGCGCTTGATTTCGCTGTTGCGGCTTCTTGTCTGAAACATACCATTTATGGCGATTTCAATCTGGTTACAGTTTCAGAAGTCGAAAATCTAATGAAGGGTGACGGAAGCGGACGCGTTTCCAGATAAATACAGTTAAATTATTAAGCTAACAATTATGAAATTCAATAAAATTCAGGTACTGACTGCAATGTCAGAAACCGGTATCATTCCGGTGTTTTATCACAAAGACGGCGAAGTTGCCAAAAATGTACTGAAAGCTTGCTATCAAGGAGGTGTACGTGCATTTGAATTTACCAACCGCGGTGATTTTGCTCAGGAAGTTTTTGCCGGATTAGTTAAATATGCTCAGGTAGAATGCCCTGAAATGATAGTTGGAATCGGTTCCATCGTTGATGCACCCACAGCAGCCATGTATATTCAGTTGGGAGCCAATTTTGTGGTTGGTCCGCTCTTCAATCCTGAAGTGGCGAAAGTATGTAACCGTCGATTGGTGCCCTATGCACCCGGATGCGGCTCTGTGACCGAAGTCGGCTTTGCACAGGAAGCCGGTTGCGATGTTTGCAAGGTTTTCCCGGGCGATGTGTTGGGAACTGGTTTTGTAAAAGGTTTGAAAGCACCCATGCCCTGGTCGATGCTGATGGTTACCGGTGGCGTAAAACCCGAAGAAACCAATCTGAAAGGCTGGTTCGATGCCGGAGTTACCTGTGTGGGCATGGGATCCAATCTGTTTCCTGCAGAAATGATCAAAACAGGTGATTGGGCGGGAATTACAAAACTATGCAGCGATGCCATTGCTATTGTCAAAAGAATAAAAAAATAATTTTCAATAACAATAAAAATTATATCATGAATAAAACACAAAAAATGACGAAGTTCCGATGGACAATAGTGACTTTACTGTTTGCAACCATAACCATCAACTACCTTGACCGTCAGGTACTTTCGCTTACTTGGGACGAATTTATCAAACCTGAATTTCATTTTGGCGATGATATTTACGGTTTCATAACCGGATTTTTTTCTCTTTTTTATGCTGCATGTTACTTGTTT
>JAFNAU010000135.1 GCA_017860335.1 Bacteroidota bacterium | reverse complement strand
AAACTGCATGACCGGGAATTCCTGCAATCATACCTGCAAAAACTCCGAAAGATAAAAATCGATTTTGAAAAAAAGGTTATGGATGAAGCTGATGCAACATTACATTTGCTTGAAATTCACGGATTGGAACCGGAATATTTTAGCCGTCAAATGATGCACAAAACGCTGACAAATCTGAAAAATGGAATTTTTGAGATAAAAAGCACCTTCCAAAAATATGCCGAAAGCCCACAGAATTGCTATACCAAATCGCAGAAACCACACATTAAGACTGCTATTGAAAACGCATATCAATCGGGACTAAAAGAACAGCTTGATAGAATACAGATGTTAATACAGACGGATATTATCAATTACAATACTGCCAACCTGATTCTCAAGCACATCAACACGCTGGGTATCATGTCCGATCTGGCGATGCAGATAAAAAAGATTACCAGCGAACAAAACATTATGCTGATTTCGGATACGAACCTGCTGCTTAACAAAATCATCGACAACAGCGACACTCCCTTTGTATACGAACGCACCGGCCTGAATATCAGCCATTTCATGATTGATGAGTTTCAGGACACTTCGGTATTACAGTGGAAAAATTTCAAACCGCTGATATCCAACAGTATAGCCACCAACAATTACAACATGGTGGTAGGCGATGTAAAGCAAAGTATCTACCGTTGGCGAAACTCGGACTGGAAACTGCTGGATGAACAGGTTGGACGTGATTTCTCGGCGGACAGCATAAAAAATAAACATCTTGAGACTAACTGGCGCAGTGACAAAAACATCATTGATTTCAATAATGCTTTTTTTTCAATAGCATCGAAACTGCTTCAGGTAAAATTTAATGAAAAGCTTGAGAATTCGAACTACCACGATGAAGCTCTGGAACCGCTGAAACTAAAAATAAAACATGCGTATCATGATATCGATCAGGTAATTTCGGGCAAGGCTGCCGATGGACATGTCAGGTTTGAATTTATCGGGCAAAATGATACTGAAGAAAAATGGAAAGAAAAAAGCTTACAGCGAATTCCACGGTTGCTCGAAGAACTGACAGATCAGGGTTACAAACCTTCGGATGTAGCTCTTCTGGTTCGTAAAAATGACCAGGAGGCCGAAATTGTTCAGTATTTATTGTCTTATAAAAAATCGGAATATGCACGTGAGGGTTACAGCTATGACATTGTTGGCAACGAAGGTCTTCTGCTCTCTTCATCGGCATCAGTGAGCTTTATCTTAGCCGTGCTCAGGCTGATGGCAAATCCGAACGACAGTGTTCAGCAAACCATTCTGAATTACGAATATCTCCGCGGCCGGAAACAATTCTCCGAGAGCGAAGCAATAGCAGCATGTTTCTCTTCAGCCGGAAATACTTCGGAATTTTCTGCCCTGTTCTCCGATGAAGAAAATGATTTTCTGTCCAACTCGATGCTGCGAAAACTCCGCCACTGATGTGGTGCCAGACCGATATTGAACCTTTCAATGAGTTTCCGCTTATCCCCGTCGATTTCTCGTCAAATCTGGTTAACTCTATTTTTCAGAAAGAATACTACTCTGAACTGATGCATCAGTACATTGACAGCCTGAACATGGCATACGTGGCATTTACCCGTGCCCGCAACGAAATGATTTGCCTGGCACCGTTGCCAAAAAACGAAACTCCGGTGGAAACTGCTAAAATCAGCTCACTGTCCGAACTTCTGTTTTCATGTTTTCTGGTAGATGATGTCGCTGATTCAAAACATATTGTATTATCCGAAAAATATTCTTCTGATGATTTTTTATTTGAAATTGGCAAACCTGAAAAAGCTGTTTATAAGGAAAAACCGAAAGATGCCGAACTTAGACAGATGAGCGACTACCCAATAGCAGACAGTCGTGACCGGCTGAAAATAAAACATAACAGCACGGAATACTGGCTGTCTGAACAAAATCTGACCGAAAGCCGACTGAACTACGGCACTGTGATGCACGAAATTCTGAAAAAAATTATTACCCGTAACGATGAGGAAAAAGCCATTCATGAAATGCTTATTTCAGGAAAAATAAACAAGAATGAAAGTGAGTACATACGGGAAGAATTTCGGAAATTCTGGAATTTACCTGAAACTGAACACTGGTTTGATGAGAGCGCTGAAATTCTGAACGAAACTACTATTCTCCTGCCTTCGGGAGAGAATTACCGACCCGACAGGGTGATGCTGAAAGGAAATAAAGCGGTGATTATTGATTATAAATTCGGTGATCAGATTTTAAAATCACATATACGTCAGATAGGTAATTACGAGAAAATTATTCAGCAAATGGGTTTTGAAACGGAAAGCTACCTTTGTTACGTCAGTCTGAATAAAATCATCAGACTGCAAGAACCGCTACATATTACTTAATCCGAAAAACTTCGGGTATTTAATAATTATTTTTCACACGCATATTGTATTACCCAAAAAAAAGCTGTACTTTTGTCGTCCAAATTCAGCGTAATCTCTGACAGAATAAATGAGGTCTGTGAATATTGCGCAAAGTATGAACTTAAAAATCAGGAAATCATGGATTTATTAAAAGTTGCAGAACAAGCCTTTGCAGTTGAAACAGAGAAAACCCTGCCTGCATTCAAAAGCGGCGACACGATTACAGTTGCTTATCGTATCAAAGAAGGTAACAAAGAACGTATTCAGGAATTCAGAGGCGATGTTATTAAAATTACCGGAAGCGAAGACAAAAAACGCTTTACCGTTCGTAAAATGTCAGGAAATGTAGGCGTAGAACGTATTTTCCCAATGGACTCTCCGTTCATCGAAAGTATTGCCATCAACAAAAGAGGTAAAGTTCGCCGCGCTAAACTGTATTACCTGCGTAAACTTACCGGTAAAAAAGCACGTATCAAAGAAAGACGCGTGTAAGTCAATCTTCGACCAGCGAAATAAAAAAAGAGAAATTCAAAAATGAGTTTCTCTTTTTTTTTATTTAATCACTGATACTTTCATATTCAGGGGAAAGAGTAACGGAACAAACCGACAGGATTGTTCCGTTGCAATTAAAGATCAGATTGAATTGAAAATTGTTTTGTTGCGTGTGATTTTTTTCAGAATTTATAGTCGATCCCGATACCAAATGCCTTGCTTGTACGGGCATATACATCTTTACCTGTCTGATTTGTAGCATTGTAGTTCGAAGTTTCTTTAGTCCAGTCTGAATAACCGGTAAGCATACAGGCCAAATTAAGGCGCAGATTTTCAGTGATATCGACAGCTCCCCCAAAACCAAACGACATGGAGTGAAGACTAAAACTCAAATCCGATTGAAAATCGTCAGTGACAGCAGTACGGCTGATTTGACCACCGGCACTAATCAGAATTTTTTTACCGATTTTATATTCCGAACCAAGCAAATACTCATTTACTCCGCCATTAATATACTGTTGCTTATCATTTGCCATTTTTGCGTCCGAATCGAAAAAATGATGATAACCGCCTGAAATTTTCCAGTTATCGGTAATTTTATATTCTGCTCCTGCCGCCAGGTATGCTGGTATATCATTAGGAGTTTTTGCACCATCGGCATACATACCGGTATTGTCAACTGTAGTATTATTAGTCAGTGTAATTGAACTCTTCATTTCATATTTTACTGCCACATTGAGCCGGTCGGCATTGTAATTCAGGCTGACAACCGGTGTTATTCCCATTCCGGTTTGCTGTGTATTCAACTCTCTGTCGGCGGTACCGGCAGCACTTGCATTCATTGCTGCTGCCTTTCCGGTGAAAACCGGAGATGCTGCTGACAAGGTAGCCTGTGCCGTTTGAATATTTATAGCTCCAATCTGAGCAGGCGTTAGTCCGGCAGCTCCAAGCAAACCCTGGATTTGTGCTATTTGAGTGGCATTCAATCCGGCAGATGTTCCATTCGACAACAGCACAGCGCCTCCACCACCTGCTACAATAGGTTGCAAACCTGCCACATAAGAACTTGCTCCGCTAGCCCAACCATTGAGGGTAGTTGCTGCAGCTGTAAAAAATGTTGGTGCTGATACCAATGCAGAACCATTGTATGTTGCGCCAAATGCAGGTTGATTGGGATTAATCATGATATTTCTCAGATAACCCTGGTAAGCATTGCTGACCATATTCAGACGGACGCCAACTGCTCCCGACAGATGTTCGGTAAACCGAAAGGAACCATTAAGTTGTACTCCAAAAGTGTACTGTTTTCCCTCCATATATTGATCAAGCGAATAGGAAGAGGTAGTAATTTTATTGGTGGTAAGCATTCCAGGTATCATAGAAACTGGCGCTTCGAGCGAAGGCAACCCACTGTTAAAAGTGGCTTTTCCACCACCTCCTACCACACCTAATCCTGCAGAAATAGCATAACGGTCTTTTTTATACACAGCTTGAATACTTGGAATAACCGGAGCGGTTGTTTTGGCATTGTACTCTTTTGTAGCGTTACCACCGAAACCGGCAAAGGGTACAAATGTGGAAGTTATTGTTCGTGTCTGAAATGCACTCTGATTATTGAGTGAAATATGAAAGCCATCGGACAAATAAACCACTCCTGCAGGATTGGTATATACAGCATCGATTTCGGTAGATGCATCGCGTGCCGGATTTCGAAGAAAATGAACACTTTGATTGGTGTTTGTGAGCAAACCACCCGCAAAAGCTGACACCGATGTCAGGAACAGAAATCCGCCAATAATAAAATTTTTAATCATAAATAAGCTTTTTTTAGAATGAATGATAACCATCTGTTTGTTCAAATACATCAGATGAAAAATTACAGACCACAAAATTACACATTTTGCCACACTTTGTGCAATTTCAGATAAACTTTTTGCGCATTCTTGTGTTCTTTGTGCATTTTTCGGATAATTTCCGAATTAAAGTAGTAGCCAACTATATTGATATTCAGCTATCAAGCAATTCCAAAACAGATATATGTGATTTTAAGTTAATTTTTACTTCAAAATATGTAATAACACTCAAAACAGATGATTTTACACAAGATGTATTTCTCTAAATGACCACTGACATACAATCTTATATAATGCAATTACGACCTGAAGGATAAAAAAATCGTATATTTGCACCCTGAAAAAAAATGATAAAATTACTTTGATATGAATATCGTAAAAGACATCGGACTGTACTCCTTGCTTATGTATCGGGTTTTTGTCAAGCCTGACCGTGGACGGATGTTTTGGAAACAGCTTCCAAAAGAACTTGAAAAACTCGGGCTTGCTTCGCTCCCCATTGTCATCATTATTTCCATATTTATTGGTGCAATCATGACAATACAGACGAAACTGAACACTGAAAATCCTCTCCTGCCGACTTACAGTACGGGATTGGTGACACGTGACACACTGTTGCTTGAGTTTTCGTCCACCATCATGTGTCTCATTCTGGCCGGAAAAGTAGGTTCTAACATAGCTTCCGAAATCGGTACTATGCGAATAACCGAACAAATTGATGCGATCGAAATTATGGGTATAAATTCAGCCAATTACCTAATTCTACCTAAAATAACAGCTTTTGTACTAATGATGCCATTTCTGGTTATTTTTAGCATGGCAATCGGACTTACCGGAGGTTATCTGGTAGGTGCTTTCAGCGATATAATCACTACGGCTGATTATCTGCTGGGCATTCAGTACGCTTTTATTCCTTATTATGTATTTTATTCTGTTGTGAAATCGCTCGTTTTTGCATTCCTCATATCATCTGTAGCTGCTTATTATGGTTATAATGCTTACGGAGGCGCACTCGATGTGGGTAAAGCCAGTACAAATGCCGTGGTTAACAGCAGTATTCTGATATTGTTTTTCAACTTGCTGGTTACCAACCTGATGCTAAACTAGAAAGTATTATGATTGAAGTTTCACATTTATTTAAGTCATTTGACGGTGAACAGGTTTTGAAAGACATTTCAGCTGTGTTTGAAACCGGGAAATGCAATATGATCATCGGTCAGAGCGGTTCAGGTAAAACTGTACTGATGAAAAGTATTATCGGTCTGCATCGTGTGGACTCTGGCAAAATTGAGTATGACAGTAGAAATCTGCCGGATATGAGAATGAGAGATATACGTCGGTTGAGACGTGAAGTTGGGATGCTTTTTCAGGGTTCAGCGCTGTTCGACTCTATGACCGTGATGGAAAATGTGATGTACCCATTGGAAATGTTTTCTTCATCCACCAGGCTTGAAATGGAAAACAGGGCTAAATTTTGTTTGGACAGAGTCAATCTGAACGAGCATTCTTACCACCTTTTTCCTTCTGAAATAAGCGGCGGTATGCAGAAACGTGTAGCCATTGCAAGAGCAATTGCACTTAATCCCAAATATTTATTTTGCGACGAACCTAACTCCGGACTTGATCCAAAAACATCACTGATCATCGACCAGCTGATTTACGAAATTACTCACGAATTCAATATCAAAGATCTTAATGATTTTGTATTTGCATCCGAACTGTACAAACAGGTTAAAAAGATTAATCAGTAAGAGGATTTGAAAATTTGAGGATTGGAAGATTAAAAGATTAAACTGTAAACATCCACGACTTATATTGCTAATTTACTAAATTATTGATGAAAATTATTTCATATAACGTTAACGGAATTCGGGCAGCATTGTCCAAGGGACTGGAAAGCTGGCTGAAAGAAGCAAATCCCGATGTTCTGTGCCTGCAGGAGACCAAAGCGCAACCGGAGCAAATTGACACCTCGACATTCAATCAGTATGGCTACACCTGTTATATTCATTCAGCACTTAAGAAAGGTTACAGCGGAGTAGCAATTTTCACTAAAATTCCACCTGATAATGTTATTGTTGGTATGGATAATCATAAATACGATTCGGAGGGTCGTGTACTACGCGCCGATTTCGACGATCTGACAGTAATTTGCGTGTACATCCCGTCGGGTTCGTCGGGTGGTGAGCGACAGCAATTCAAAATGGAGTTTCTGAACGATTTCAGTCAATATATCTCCGATTTGCGCAAAACACGTCCCAATCTGGTGGTTTGTGGTGATTACAATATTTGTCATAAGCCCATCGACATCAATCACCCCGAACGTCAGACGGGAGTTTCCGGATTTTTGCCTGAAGAAAGAGCCTGGCTAGATGAATTTGAATTAACAGGAATGGTCGATTCTTTTCGCGAATTCGACAAAAGTGCAGAGAAATACAGCTGGTGGAGTTTCCGGACAGATGCCCGGTCGCGCAACATGGGCTGGCGTATTGATTATCACTGGATTAGCCAACCTATAAAATTCAGCCTGAAATCAGCAGCTATTTTATCCGATGCCGTTCATTCCGACCACTGCCCTGTAATGGTCGAATTGGAACTTTCAGATGTATAAACGATTGATTATTCAGACAACTGAGTTCAATTACTTCTATAAAAAATAATAAAACTTCGGCTTTAGGTTAAAATTACTGCAAATTGTTTTTAACTTTGCAATATAAATATTTTCACACAAATATCCGCCCATTATATTTACGACATGAAAATTATTCAGCATAAAAGTCTTTTATTTTTACTTGGTTTGACCAGTTTTTTTATTGCCTGCAATACCACTACCGAAGTATCGGTATCGGATGATGCAACGATTAAAGCAATGTATTTCCAGAAAAACGACAGCTCTCCAAACCTTTCAGATGCAGTATTCATTATCGACGATGAAAAAGGGCTGATTTATAATGTCGATTCTCTTCCCTATCAAACCCGGGTGGACAGTGCCTATGCTTCATTCTCATTCGCAAGTACTAACGGCTACCTAATCAATGATACCTTTCCCGAAACTTCATATACCACAAGCACTGCATATGATTTTTCTAAACCGGTTAAGCTGACTAATTATGCTTCCGACAAAAAAACAAAAAAAGAATACACCATCATAGTGAATGTTCATCAGGTGGAAACTTACCTGCATGTGTGGAAAAATCCAGTAGAAATGATTACCGAAAACGCTTCTGAAAACCAGAAAGCAGTATTGCTCAACAATAAATATTATTTCTTTACCTCTAACGGCAACTATACCCAACTATATTCTTCCGCGGATGCCAGTTCATGGCTTCATGAAAACAATCCGACAGGTCTGCCTGCCAATGCGGTTTTCAGAAATATGATCGTTTACAAAGATCAGATTTTACTGCTGCATAACGGCAACGAGCTTTACACCTCCCGAAACGGAGTAAGCTGGGAAAAACACCTGTTGAACGGAGATAACAACTACGATTTTCTGGTGCTGTTATTCAATTTCAAAAATCAGTTCTGGTCTGTAGCGCAAAATAAAACCACCAAAAGTCTTAATATCGCGAGTTCGTCGGACGGAATTAACTGGACTGTACGCAATACATTGCCTGCAAAATTTCCGGTTTCAGACTTTGCTGCAACTGCATTCACCCCACGTCTTGGACGTGAAAAAGTAATTATTGTGGGTGGAATAGACGCCTCAGGCAAAAAACTGAATACACGCTGGTCTGCAGAGAATGACCCAACAACCGACTCGCTCCACTGGGTAAACCTAAATAACAGTCGCAGCACTTTTGAAGCCATTTCGGGTGCAGGCATCTGTTACTATGGGAGTAAACTGTTATTAATCGGCGGCACAGATAACTACGAACAGCTGAAAGACACTTCGGTACAGATGCGGCAGTCGCTGGACGAAGGTCTGTCGTGGGCAAAGCCTGACACAAGTCTGAATAAGCTACCTACCAACTTTGCATACCGGAAAAATGCTTCAGTTATTCACAATAAAGCCAACAACACCCTTTATATTATTGGAGGCAAGGGTATGTTTCTCCCTCTCTCAGATGTATGGACAGTAAAAGCGAATTTCTACAACTTTGTTGATCCATCGAAATACTGATTACAAACAACCTGCTTGATTTTGGAATTTTGGACACATCTGCCTTAAAAAAAAATTGCAGTACTATCCGCTTTCGCAGGTGGACAAGGAAAAATTATGCTGTTTTTGCCGGATTGCATCGTGAAATATCTATCGGGCATATATCCTTTGATATTTGTGAAAAAGCACTGCTAAAATCCGGCAAGAAAACTGAAGATATATATTTGGAGGCCATTGCTGATAACAAATCAGAAGTGCAGGAAGAACTTCCTGATATGGTACTATTACAAGAATTATCAGAACAACCATGTTCAATAAATTTACCGGATGTATTTTTACAGACCGGAATAAAAACATTATTTACAAACGTAACAGCTGACTAAAAGGATATTCCTTGTAGTCAGCTGTTTTTAATTTCAATCAAGTATGAAGAAAATTATTACAATGTTATTTATCGTTACAACAACACTAAACGCACTTTCACAATCTGCCGAAAAAAAAATTCAACTCAATGAGATTGAAGTAAACGCAGACAAAACAAACGTTTATAAAGGTGTCGGCCGTATTGTAACCGTTATTAATCAAACTGAAATAGAAAAAGCGCCTGTAAAAAGTATTGATGAACTGCTTGATTACATTGCAGGCATCGATGTCAGGCAACGTGGCGTAAATGGCGTACAAGCCGATGTTAGTATTCGGGGAGGTTCATTTGACCAAATCCTGATTCTGCTGAACGGCATAAATATTACGGATCCGCAAACCGGACATTACAATCTGGATATACCTCTGGACCTTGCTGACGTTAGCCGGATTGAAATACTACAAGGTTCTGCTGCACGGGTGCTGGGTCCCAATGCCTTCAGCGGGGCTATCAACATCATTACCGGAGAAAGAAAGCCTGAGGAAAAGCCCGATTCGACTAAATTCATTTCGGAACGGGGGATATGGTCCGGCATTAATCAGAAAAGATTATCGGAAGAAAATGAATATATTTTAAAGAGTCACCATTCAACCGGAAGCTACGGGTATCTGTCACAGAGTGTTTCGGCAAATTACTTCAACAAAAAATGGTCTGTCCTCGGTTCGGCAATCAACAAAAAATCGAACGGATATATCGAAAATACAGATTTCAATACGTCAAATTTCTATCTACAGTCAAAATACAACTCCCTGAAGACGGGAACCATAGAAGCTCAGGCTGCTGTTCAGATAAAATCTTTCGGCTCCAACAGCTTTTATTCTTTAGCTTACCCCAACCAATTCGAGCATACCAGGACTTTTCTGACCACACTCAACTGGAATTATCTGGTCGGAAATACAACTGTGAACACGCAAGTTTACTGGCGGCAGCATCACGACCGTTTTGAGTTATTCAGGAATATGGAAGGTGCGGAACAATACTCGTGGTACACCGGACATAATTATCATCTCACCAATATAATGGGCGGAAAAATCACAGGAAGCTACACAGGTTTTGCTGGCAAAACCACACTGGGAGCAGATATCCGTAATGAACAAATTTACAGTAACGTATTGGGCGTAAAAATGGAAGAGCCATACTCAGTCCCTTTTGAAAAAAATCAAAAATTTACATTCGAAGACAGCCGACTGATCAGTAACATCTTTCTGGATCATTCGCTGAAAGCCAGAAAATGGACCTTATCCGGAGGAGTAGCTCTGAACCACGTAAGACAGTTCGGTACGCACATAAACGGAGGATGCGATATCGTTTATGAATTCACAAAAAAAGCCCGGATATATGCTTCTGCAAATTCAGCTGTTCGGTTGCCTACATTCACCGATCTGTATTATAAAGGTCCTCAGCAAGCAGCAAATCCCGACCTGCAACCGGAAAAATCAACCACCTTTGAACTGGGAACAAAAATATCAACTACCCGTCTGTTCGTCTCAGGAACCGCCTATTACCGATTCGGACGAAATGTCATTGACTGGGTAAAACGCGACACAACCGATATAAAATACGTTAGCTTAAATCTAACCAATGTAAACGCTATCGGCACCGATATTAGTACTGAATATCGGTTAAGTAAAGGTTTTCTTCATTCCATAACGTTCAACTATTCATTTCTGAACCTATATAAGCATGTTGATATGCTTGAATCAAAATACGCTCTGGACTACCTGAAGCACAAAGTTGTCATCGGATTGAATCACACTGTCTGTCCGCGTCTGAAAGCACGCTGGAATTTTGGGTATTATGACCGTTCGGGAAGCTATCCCGATTTTGTAACTAAACAAAAAGTGGATTACAAACCTTACGTCATGGCTGATGTCAGGTTCAACTGGCAGGGTTCTGCATTTAATTTATATGGAGACATTAACAACCTGCTGAACCAGAAACAGGTTGATTTTGGCGGTCTTTCGCTGCCGGGACGAAATTTTTTAATAGGAATAAAACTACAGATAATATAGCTTTTTTTCCTCATAAATATTTTTTCAGAAAAAGGTCAA
Organism: Bacteroidota bacterium; assembly: GCA_017860335.1. Taxonomy (GTDB): domain Bacteria; phylum Bacteroidota; class Bacteroidia; order Bacteroidales; family Paludibacteraceae; genus UPXZ01. The sequence goes on along the minus strand of JAFNAU010000135.1, from coordinate 1,268 downwards.
ATCAGTATTAAATATGATTAAAAATGTATTTATATGCCTTTCAAATACTGGTATAAATCTCAAAAAAATGATTAGATTTGCCTTTCTATTTCCAGCAACAGTTATAAATTAAATATTTATCATTATGAAAGACTTAAAAGGTACACAGACCGAACAGAACCTGCTGAAATCATTCGCAGGTGAAAGTCAGGCTCGCAGTCGTTACACAATGTTTGCAAGCATCGCTAAAAAAGAAGGTTTTGAACAGATTGCAGCTATTTTCCTCGAAACAGCAGAACAAGAACTGACACACGCGAAAAAATTCTTCCGTTATCTGCAGGGAGGAATGGTGGAAATCACAGCTGCTTATCCAGCCGGAGTGGAAGGAACTACTGCTGAAAATCTGAAAGCATCTGCCGAAGGCGAAAATGAAGAATGGGTTGATCTCTATCCGCATTTTGCCGATATTGCTGAAGCTGAAGGTTTTGATCTTATTGCTGCCACCTGGCGCAAAATTGCCAAAGTGGAAGCTGAACACGAAAAACGTTACCGCAAATTACTGGAACGTGTTGAAACTAATACTGTTTTCGCACGCGAAGAAGAAACAACCTGGCAATGTCGCGAATGCGGATATGTGCATACCGGTAAAGAAGCTCCGAAAGCATGTCCGGTTTGCGCTCACCCGCAGGCATTCTTCGAAGAAGAAAAACATAACTTTTAATCTTCAGAAACGATAAAAGAGTGACCGCTGTTCGAAAATTGAACAGCGGTTCTTTTTTCAGGAAAAACAACTATTTTTGTAATTACAATGCAAAAACGAAATCGATGAAAGCTATCACTCCACCAACGGAGCAATACAGGAATCAATGCATATATTTATCAACGACGGATTGCGCACGTGTACAAAAAAAAGTATCAAAGTGCTGGAAATAGGTTTCGGCACAGGATTAAATACCTTTCTGACGTTACTTGAAGCCGAAAATACAAATAAAACAATTTTTTATACCGCTCTGGAACTTTACCCTGTTGATGTGAGTGAAGCCGTAAAGCTCAACTATCCTGAATGGGTGGATATCACTAAAAAATCTTTATTCGAAGATATACATTACAGCCGATGGAATGAAGCTGTTAAAATCACAGATCATTTCACGCTGATAAAACTGTTGACGGATTTTACAAAAGCTGATTTTTCCGGGAAATTTGATGTAATCTATTTTGATGCCTTTTCGCCTGAAAAACAGCCGGAAATGTGGTCAGAAGAATTATTCCGGAAACTCTATGCTTATGCC
>JAFNAU010000016.1 GCA_017860335.1 Bacteroidota bacterium | reverse complement strand
AAACTGAAAGAAAAGTTATTATCTTTTATTTTTCAAATTCTCTACAGGCAAAATTTTTACTCACAAGCTGCTTAAAAATGAATTATTAAGGAACGACTACTTATTCTTATAAGACATATGCTGCAAAAGTCCCCCATGGGGGATTTAGGGGGCTGTTCTTTACTGGATTATTATCCCTGCTATTTCTTCCAAAAACCTCACATCTGTTTCGTCCAGCACATCATATCGTTCGCTGTCCACATCCAGAACTCCCGCTACTTCCTGTTGACGGTTAAAAATCGGAACAACAATTTCGGATACCGATGCGCTGCTGCACGCGATATGCCCCGGAAACCTGTTGACATCGGGTACGAGAATGGATCGTCTTTCTTTCCAGGCTGTGCCGCAGACACCTCTCCCTGACGCAATCCGGGTGCAGGCAACCGGTCCCTGAAACGGACCGAGTACCAGCTCATTGTCTTTCACCAGATAAAAGCCAACCCACCACCATCCGAAAACCTCTTTCAGGGCAGCCGCGATGTTCGCCATATTAGCCGTCAGATCCCTTTCACCTTCCGTCAGCGCCTGCAGTTGCGGGATAAGTTCGTGGTAACGGGCTTCTTTATCCGCAGCAGCATTTATTTTCAGTTCTTCAGCCATAAGTTTTTTTACAGGTACAAAGGTAGATATTTTGGTGGAATTTATCCCAGTTTTCGGGAGTATTCACAGCCCTGTGTTTCTTAAAGAGATAGCCTCTTCCGTAGAGAGACTGTCTGTGAAACACTCGCTGACAGCATCAATTTATCAGAGGGTGCTCAAATAACTATAAACCTAATCCAGGATGATTCAGTAAGTGTGCAACTTCAAACTTCAAACTTCAAACGTGAAACCTCAAACCAACCCTTTTTGTTAATTTAACATTTAAAAGTTAATTAATAATTGGTGATTAAGTAAAATTCTGTTTCCTTTGTATTTATTCAACTCTCCAACTGTCTGTCGGTAGTTGAAATGCCTGTAATCTACAACATTATTAGTCCAATCAATTTACATAATATTTTACTTAACATGAAAATCAATTCGTTTAAATTTATCTTGTCTGCTTTGCTGACTATTATGTCGGCAACCCTGTTTGCGCAACAGCCGCAACTGCAACCGCTGCCGATGGACCCGAAAATTCGTTACGGAAAACTGGATAACGGTCTGACCTATTACATTCGTGCCAATAAAGAACCCAAAGAAAGGGCCGAATTTCACATTGCTCAAAACGTAGGCGCTATTCTGGAGAATGACGATCAGAACGGACTTGCCCACTTCCTGGAACACATGGCTTTCAACGGAACAAAGAATTTTCCGGGCAAAGGCATTATTAATTATTTTGAAAAAAACGGAGTAAAGTTCGGTTATGACATCAACGCTTACACCTCGCTTGATGAAACGGTGTACCGCCTGTCCAACGTTCCCACCAACCGCGAAGGTCTGCTGGACAGCGCGTTGCTCGTGATGCACGACTGGTCAAATTTCATTTTGCTTCAGGAAGATGAAATTGACAGCGAACGCGGTGTTATCCGTGAAGAATGGCGTACCGGTAACAACGCGTTTAGACGGATGTGGAAACAATCCAACGCGAAAAAATATCCCGGTTCGCAGTATGCGAAAAGAGATATTATCGGCGATACGGCTGTTATCAACAACTTCACTTATCAAACATTGCGCGATTATTATAAAAAGTGGTATCGTCCCGATCAGCAGGCTATTGTTGTGGTCGGTGATATTGATGTAGATAAGATGGAAGCCAAAATCAAACAGATGTTCTCCGATATCTCGAAAAAGGATAACGCCGGAGAACGTCCCGTTTACGAAATTGCAAACAACAAGGAACCGATAATCTCTATTGTAACAGATCCAGAAGCTTCCAGAACGCAGATAGAACTCGAATATAAAAAGGACAAACTGCCGCGCGAAGTGAAACTTGCTATGCCGGGTTATGCGATGGGGCTGGTTAATTCACTGATTTCATCTGTTCTCAGCGAACGTTTCGAAGAGATGGCCATGCAGGCCGATGCTCCTTTTGCAGGTGCTAGCGGATCATACGGTGAACTTGTAAAATCGAAAGATGCATTCCAGATGTCTGTTGTTCCCAAGGAAGGGAAAGAACTGGAGGGTTTGAAAGCTTTGCTGCTCGAAGCCGAAAAGATGAAACGCTTCGGTTTCACCAATGCCGAACTGGAAAGAGCCAAAACCAACATGCTGAAGAACTTTGAGAAATCGTATAACGAACGCGATAATCAGAAGAGCATGGCGCTTGCGGAGGAATTTATCCGTAACTTCCTGACCGACGAACCCATACCGGGAATAGAATTCGAATATCAGACTGCTCAGATGCTGTTGCCACAACTGAAAACTGAAATGATCAATCAGCTGGCCAAATCGTACATCGCGGATACCAACCTGGTAGTGTCGATAACAGCTCCCGAAAAAGCAGGTGTAATAGTTCCCACACAAGAACAGGTACTTGCAGCGCTGGATGATACCCGCAAAGCCGAACTGACAGCCAAAGCTGAAGAAGTGCTGAATAAACCGCTGCTGGATAAAGCTCCCAAAGCCGGAAAAGTAAAGAAAATCAAACAAAACCTGGCGATGGAAACCACTGAGATGATACTTAGCAACGGTGTGAAAATAGTATTCAAACCTACCACATTCAAAAAAGATGAAATTTCTTTTACTGCTTTCAGTGATGGCGGCATATCAAAAGTTCACAACGTAGCTGATCTGCCTTCGGCATCTATGGCCGACAGGATTGTTCAGGCGAACGGTATTGGTAATTTCTCTGCTGTCGAACTTGGCAAAGTGCTTACAGGAAAAATTGCATCGGTAAATCCCTACATTGACCAGTACGAAGAAGGAATGAACGGAAATTCATCGGTAAAGGACTTCGAAACGATGCTTCAGCTGCTTTATTTGTATTTTACACAACCCCGCAAGGACGACAACTCCTTCACGGCCATAATGAATATGTATCGTACGCAACTTGCTAATGCTGCCAGTAATCCCAACAAAGCTTTCTCTGACAGTATCAAGGTAACCACTTCGGCCAATGACCCGAGAACCGTGCTGCAAAACCTGCAGACAGTTGAAAAAGTTGATCAGGATAAAGCAATCGAAATATACAAGCAACGCTTTGCAAATCCGGCTGACTTTACCTTTATTTTCGTAGGAAACATCGACCCCAACAACAAAGAAACTCAGCAGCTGCTGGCAACTTATCTTGGCGGACTTAAAACCGATAAGAAGAATACCGAAAAATTCGATAAAGTGTACCGCGAATTCCCCAAAGGGAAAGTAAATAAATATTTCACCTTCAAGATGAAAACCAAAAAGGCTTCGAACCGTATCTATTATACGGCTGACATTCCTTTCAATATCAATAATCAGGTAGCAGTCTCAGCCATCGGTGATATTCTTGATATCCGTTATCTGGAGAGCATTCGTGAGAAAGAAGGCGGATCATACGGAGTAGGTGTGTATGGTGGCATGGCCAATGTACCCAAAGATCAGGCTTCTATTCTGATGCAGTTCGATACCGATCCCGAGAAACAGGTGAAACTGATGGGCATCATTCACGATGAGATCAGACAGATAATCGACAAAGGTCCGCTCAAAGACGACCTTGACAAGGTGAAAGAAAATCTGATGAAACAGTACAAACAGGACATGGAACAAAACAACTGGTGGAGAGGCAAACTGAAAGCTTTCTATCAGGATGGACTGAATTACCGTACCGATTACAAAGCTGCTGTTGATGCTTTGACTTCAGAGTCCATTCAGAAGACACTGAAATCAATCGTTGATCAACAAAATGTGATTGAAATAGTGATGAAACCTGCTGCGGAATAACGAAGTTCGTTTAAAAAAATAACAGGGAAAATTCGAATTGAGTTTTCCCTGTTTTATTTTATAGTCATCCTGACTTTTGTATAGTTGTGAATTCCAGCTGAATTCATATATGTAACGTGCTCAATCGTTTTGCCATACAAGTCCATCTCCTCGGGGTTAGGGATTAGGTGAGGCCACTATAATTCTCTTTTTGTATTCCAGCCCTGAATTGCAAAACCCAGAGAAACGTTAAATATACCGGAGGGTATGAAGGAGTATGCGGAGTTTGTCGGTCGTATGTAGGTACATCGTAGTCTAACCGGCATTTTGCCACCTGAAACATTTCTATTAAACAAATCAAAGTCCATATTTAATCCACCCTGATAACAAAGCACTGTTTTTCCAGCATTTTTAAATATCGGGTTATCGTTGCGATCTTCTTCGGCTCCGTAAGCAACCCCGAAAGCACCGATACCTGCAAACGGGGTAACCGTCAGCCGCTTCAGGTCGGGCAGCGCATAACCCAGACTGAATTCGAAGTGATTGAAGTTCATAAATGTTTCAGCGGGGACTACGTTGTCATGGTTTGCCACTACAGCGTGTTTCGTGCCCGATGTACTGATCAGAAAGCGAATATATGCCACGGTTTGTTTGTAGAAGATATCAAATCCGCCATTCGCATTAAATCCGTTTTTATATATGTCAACCATTGAACCCAAAACCTGTGTGTATCCCAGACCGAAATCATATCCAAAGCCCCAGTCATTCCGGTGATAAACAAACCGAACCGCGTTACGGATGTAATTGGAATAAGGGGATGCCGGATAATCGGAAAGGAATTTGGTGCTTAACGCGTTGATGGAATCCTGATACAAAGATCTGGCGTGATCGTCACCGGTAAGATAAATATCCTTCATAATCAGCTGCAACGCATCTTTTTCTTCGCGGCTGAGGTTGGATGTTTCGATGTTCTGAAGGACGGAGGGCAGAACCGGTGCTGTTTTTTCGTAAATCCGGGTACTCAGCATGTCATTCGCAGGATAGATACGGGTTGTGATAGCGGTTTTCCCTTCTTTGCGTGCAGTATTTATAGAATCAAGATACAATATTTCTCTCAGAGCATATTCATAGCGGCGTGTCCAGCACGACAGATTTATTTGTTCGAACGCGCTGAATGCGGCATAATCGGCATCGGCTATTTTATCATTCAGATAAATGTAAACTTCTTCGACCTTGTCGATACGGTCGCTTACAAACTGATCGAGCAGTAATTTCCGGCCTTTTGAAATGGTTGTAGATTTGGTTTCTTCGTAATCATTAATTGTTTTGGCTATGTCCTGAGCATTTACAACAAGAATAATCAGTAAAGCTCCAAGACTCAGAAAAAATCGTTTCATATAGTTTTGTGTTTTTACAAAAGTAATGAAAAATTCATTTTCCCAAACAGACTGAATGATTATAATTTATCTTTCAGAAATTTTCCTGTATAGGAACATTCACAATTCACCAGATCTTCGGGTGTGCCTTCAAATACAATATTACCTCCTTTTTCACCTCCTTCAGGTCCGATATCGATGATGTGATCGGCGCATTTAATTACCTCCATATTGTGTTCGATGATAATGACGGTGTGTCCCTTGGTTATCAGCGCGTCAAATGCTTTCAACAGTGTTTTTATGTCGTGAAAATGGAGACCTGTGGTTGGCTCGTCGAATACGAATATCGTTGGTTCGGATTTCTCGTTGGCCAGAAATGAGGCCAGTTTCACGCGCTGGCTTTCTCCGCCTGACAGTGTACTCGATGATTGTCCCAGTTTTACATAACCAATGCCCACGTTTTGTAATGGCTGCAACCTTTTCACGATACGTTTTTCGGTGTTTCCGGTATGTTCGGAGAAAAATTCAATGGCCTGGTTGACGGTCATATCCAGTACTTCGTAGATGTTTTTTCCCCTGTAGGTAACGTCCAGAATGTCCTGTTTGAACCGTTTGCCGTGGCAATGTTCACACTCCAGTACCAGATCGGCCATAAACTGCATTTCTACGGTAACAGTACCTTCGCCCTGGCACTCTTCGCAGCGTCCGCCGGGTGTGTTGAATGAGAAATGCGATGACTGATATCCCATTTGTTTGGAGAGCTGCTGGTCGGCGTAAAGTTTACGGATTTCGTCATAAGCTTTGATGTAGGTAACCGGATTTGAACGGGTGGAGCGTCCTATAGGGTTCTGATCCACAAATTCGATATCCTTCGCGAGGTGCATGCTGCCCCTGAGCGAACCGAACTGTCCGGTTTTCTCGGCTACTCCGCCGTAATATTTTTTCAGGGCGGTATAAAATACACTCTTTACCAGCGATGATTTTCCCGAACCGCTCACACCCGTCACTACCGTCATGACATTCAGCGGGAACTTTACATTGATGCCTTTCAGGTTGTTTTCACGCGCTCCCTGCACCTCGATGTAGTTGTTCCATTTACGCCGGTGTTTAGGTATTCCTATTTTCTCCAGACCGAGTAGATAGTCGAGAGTAAATGAAATCCCCCTAAATCCCCCTAAATCCCCCTCAGGGGGGACTTTTGGTGTGTGCAAAGAATTGGCAGCATCAAGTAATTCTAAGCTGTTTAATTCTTCTGATGAATTCTTGTTCTCATTCCTCTGTTGGTCAAACTCTAAAGTGTTTTTAATCGTTTCTAATGTTTTTTCGATGTTATTTAACACCTCCTCATTAGTAAACCGAATCTCTCTAAATCCTTTTTCATTAAGATAAGACGTTCGCATTTCGTCCTGATGCCTAACATTCTCATCCTTATGATATCCTCCGTCAACTTCAATTACAAGTTGATTGGAAAGACATACAAAATCTGCTATATAATCACCGATTACATGCTCTCGTCTAAATTTGAAATTCTCTAAATTTTTTCCTCTCAAATTTTTCCATAGAAAAGTTTCTGCATCAGTAGGGTTTTTACGTCTATTTTTTGCATTTTCTTTAAGTAATTCATAAACAGCAGGACTTGCCGTATTAAAAATATTTTCTGACGTTTTATCATATACCGAATTAACTTTATCCGCTGCGTGGAGATTTTGGTGGTATTCTTCACTCCCCCTGAGGGGGAGTTGGAGGGGGCTTGGGGGCTTTCCCTGCCACACCACATTTCCACCTGCTCTTCCGGCTCCCGGACCGATATCAATAATGTAATCGGCAGCCCGCATGATTTCTTCATCGTGTTCAACCACCACCACCGTATTTCCCAGATCCCTCAACTGATGCAGTACTTTGATGAGCAGGTGCGTATCCCTCGAATGCAGCCCGATGGAAGGCTCGTCGAGGATGTAGAGTGACCCTACCAGACTGCTGCCAAGCGAAGTCACGAGGTTTATACGCTGACTTTCACCACCCGAAAGAGAATTGGATAAGCGGTTGAGTGTGAGATAGCCTAGACCCACATCAAGCAAGAAATGGATGCGGTTTCTGATTTCAACCAGCAATCGTTTCGACACAGAAACATCATGTTCGTCCAGCTCAAGATTTTCGAAGAAGTCATTCAGACGTGTTACGGGCATCTGAACAAGTTCGGTGATGGGAACCTGATTAATTTTTACATAAGTAGCTTCCTGTTTCAGTCTTGTACCTTTGCAGGCCGGACAGATGGTCTTTCCTCGGTAACGTGCCAGCATCACCCTGTATTGTATTTTATACTGATTGGCCTCCAGCATGTTGAAGAACGAATTCAACCCTTCGAAATAGCTGTTGCCGTTCCAGATAAGCTCACGTTGCGCTTCGGTCAGTTCAATATAGGGTTTGTGAATGGGGAATTCAAACTGGTCGGCACAGCGGATAAGTTGTTTTTTATATTCGCTCATTACCTCGCCCCGCCAGCAAACGATGGCATCTTCATACACCGAAAGTGATTTATTGGGAATTACCAGGTCTTCGTCAATGCCGATCACTTTTCCGAAACCTTCGCATACGGGGCAGGCGCCCAGCGGATTGTTGAAGCTGAACATGTGTTCGGAAGGCAGTTCAAACTGAATACCATCCGCTTCGAATGCTTTCGAGAAATTTACTCTCTTTGTTTCGGTTTCTGTTATGATTTCCAGCGTACAGGCATCTTTTCCTTCAAGAAAAGCTGTTTCGACCGAATCTGTCAACCGGCTGATACCCGAAGGGCTATGATCCGCCATGAGGCGGTCAATGAGCAGGTAAATTTCCTGAAAAGTGTCCGGCATTTCTTTTTTTGACAAAAGTTCATCAATCCGGACAGTTTCCCCGTCAATAACGATTCGACTGAAACCATTTTGCAGAAACAGTTTCAGCCGTTCTTCACGACTAATGCCTTCTTTGGGTGTGACAGGAGCCAGCACCATCAGTTTTGTGCCGTCGGGGTATTCCAAAGCAGCCTCAACGACATCGTCAGCTTCATGTTTTTTTACCAGTTCACCCGAAACCGGCGAATATGTCTTGCCAATACGGGCATACAGCAACTTGATATATTCATAGATTTCCGTTGAAGTTCCCACTGTGGAACGGGGATTGCGCGTATTTACCTTTTGCTCGATGGCAATGGCTGGTGGAATGCCTTTAATATAATCCACCTCGGGTTTTGACATCCGGCCCAGAAACTGACGCGCATAGGCCGACAAACTTTCCACGTACCGGCGCTGACCTTCGGCATACAGCGTGTCAAAAGCCAGTGAAGATTTTCCCGATCCGGATAAACCGGTGATAACCACCAGCTTGTTTCGGGGAATTTCAACATCAATATTCTTCAGGTTGTGAACCCGGGCACCTTTTACCAGTATATTTCCTTGTTTTGACATGCTTTACTTTTGATTTTGAGAAAATTGCAATTTGCAAAGGTACGTAATTTTATAATTATCAACGAATGCTCTACAGACTTCTTTTGCATTATAAAAACTGTTTTTACAGAAGTTTTATGATTTGTTCTTTTTGAAAAGAAACTTAAATATTATCATTAAAATGACAAAAATATTCAATATCTTAGCGTTTAAATTTAAGAAAAAAACAGGTTGTATAAGCGTTTGTTTATCAGCGAAGTACTTTTTTTTGCGAAATTTAATTCAAATATTTCACAGAATTTTTAAGAATCGATCGTATCGAATTAATCAATTAACCAAATTACAAATTTAATTTTATGGGAACACTTACTATGTGGTGGGTTGCTTTTATAGTAATTTTCATCATTGTTTATGCTATTGATTTGGCTGTGACAGCACGCCGGAAAGAATCTGAAAGTATTTCTACAGCTTTGAAATGGACCGGAGTTTGGATCAGTATCGCGTTACTTTTTGCAGTTGCAATTTATTTCTTTTTTCCTCAAAATCAGGACAGTACGATGAGTACAGCCCATGTAATGGGTACAAAATTTCTTTCCGGGTATTTGACGGAATATTCACTCTCTGTTGATAACCTTTTTGTGTTTATCATGATTTTCTCCATGATGGGTATCAGTGAGAAAAATCAACCAAAACTGCTGATGATCGGGATTATGATCTCTATTGTGTTGCGTATTCTGTTTATCCTTGTCGGTATGGAACTGGTTGAGAGATTTGAATGGATTATTTATGTATTCGGAGCCATTCTGCTTTATACAGCCTATAAAATGGTGTTTTCGAAAGATGAAGATAATGTTGATCCGACATCGAACATATTGTATAAAGGTGCTTCCAAGCTGTTTCCGGTAGATCCGGATGCGCATAATCCGAAGTTCTTTGCTAATATTGATGGTAAAAGGTTCATCACAAACAGTTTTCTCTGCTTGCTGGTAATCGGGTCCACCGATATTTTGTTTGCCATAGACTCCATACCTGCCATCATTGGTGTGATAAAGGAAGGTGCTGCCAATATACTGACTGCCGACGAGGAGAACTTCCTGGCTATCAGTTCCAATGTGTTTGCCGTAATGGGATTAATTTCTTTGTTCTTTGCTCTGAGAGGAATTATGGGAATGTTCCGTTTCCTGAAAGTGGGCGTTAGCTTTATTTTATTCTTTATCGGTTGCAAAATGTTACTTGGAGCAATTCCCGCTGTATCGGCGTTCTTCTCTGCTCATTCATGGGTATCGCTGGCAGTAATTATTTTCACATTGGCATTTTCCATTATTCTCTCTATGCTGATTTCGGAAAACAAGGAAAACGAAGAACTGAAAGAAGAACTGAAAGTTGAGAAACTGAAAGATGAAAGACAGGATGAAATCTGATAAAAATCATAACTTAAAATAACTGATGATACAAAAAAACAGGGATAACCACTCCGCTTTAAAACCAGATAAGAGAATAAATCCGGCAGTAAGACGTGCAGTTTGCGATTTGAAATTTATATTTGCAGAAATAGGTGTAATACTGTCCGGATTGTGGCGCAGAGTATTAGCTGTAATGTTTATTCTTTATGATCTTTTGCGGAATATTACTATGAGTCTGAGGCTGAATTTTGTAAAAAAAACACAGTTTCTCATTCCTGTTATCATCGGGATCACTTTTTGTTTTTTTGTTTTATCAGGTGTTTCTGTAAAGGCTGCAAATACGCCTCAACCTGAAATTGCGGCAGCCGATACTCTGTCATTTATTCAGCATATTGAAGATTGGTATAAAAGTAACACTAATTATTTTAGTATAACAGTATTGATGGCCTGCGAAAGCTCCGTTTTACCAGTTCCATCCGAAATGGTTATACCTCCGGCAGTGTATGTTGCCATGGATCCAAGCAGTAATCTTAGTATTTTCTGGATTATTATGTTTGGCACTATCGGAGCATTAATCGGGGCAACATTCAATTACCTGATGTCGAGGTGGCTGGGGCGTCTTGTGGTTTATAAAATTGCCGACAGCAAGGTGGGTAAGGTGTTGATGCTGAGTAGTGAGAAAATTAAGAAATCTGAAAATTATTTTAACGATCACGGTAAAACATCTACTTTTATCGGACGATTTATACCGGTTATCAGACACTTAATCTCTATCCCTGCCGGTTTGGCCAAGATGAACTACCTTACTTTTGCCTTCTATACCTTTGTGGGTGCGGGACTTTGGAATTGTTGCCTGGCTCTATTGGGCTATCTGGCACATGGTCAGCAGGATATGATTAACAAATACAGCCATCAGTTGTCGTATGTATTCCTGGTTGTAGGTGCAATCTTATTAATCTGGATAATCCTTAAGACGATAAAGAAAAAGAAAACTTCAGGTACAGCAACGGATGAAACAAAGAACAATTAAGGTTTCTGCAATTATAAACTACGTCGGTCACTTAGCACGCAAAAAAAATGAAACAGACAAGCAAAAAGTACTGATATTTCTAGAAGTCAAAGCATGTTTGCTCAAAAAAATGATTATTATCTGAGAATGAAAATAACACACAAAATTTGATTACAATAACCTCCGGAAACGGGTAAATTAAGGTTTGAAAACCAGATTACAATATTCAATTAATTAAAATATCACAAAAAACACTTTTAAATTATGGGAGTAGAACAACTATTTCCTGCCATTGCAGGAATGACCTGGCAAAATCTGGTAATGATTATTGTCGGGTTCACTTTGATTTTTTTGGCAATTAAAAAGCAGTATGAACCAACGCTGCTGTTGCCTATGGGATTTGGAGCCATTCTGGTAAATATCCCGTTCACAGCAGCTCTTACTCAGATTGATCCGGCAACCGGAGCGGTTGTGGAAGGTGCGTTGGATGTATTTTTCAGTGCCGGTATTGCAACCGAAGTCTTTCCGTTGCTTATTTTTGTAGCTATTGGCGCCATGATTGATTTTTCGCCGCTGTTCCAGCGTCCGTCATTATTGCTTTTCGGGGCTGCAGCTCAGTTTGGTATCTTTGTTACCATGGTACTGGCTACTATTTTTGGTTTTAGTCTGAAAGAAGCTGCATCTATCGGAATTATCGGAGCTGCCGACGGACCCACATCCATCATTGTTTCCACTATTCTTGCACCCAACCTATTAGGACCAATTTCAGTAGCAGCATATTCGTATATGGCATTAGTGCCTATCATTCAGCCACCGGTGGTAAAACTGTTAACCTCAAAGCATGAAAGAAAGATGCGCATGCACACCGATGCCAACAAGAAGGTGTCAAGAACGGTACTGGTTTTATTCCCGATACTTGTAACCGTACTGGCAGGTCTGATTGCACCTTCATCACTGGCACTCATTGGCTTCCTGATGTTTGGTAACCTTATTCGCGAATGTGGTGTGCTTAATGGTTTGTCGAAAACAGCTCAGAATGAACTCGCCAACCTGGTGACTATTTTATTAGGTATTACCATTGCCAGTACCATGACCGGTGAGCGCTTTGTTACGGTTGATACCCTCAAAATTTTGGGATTAGGTATTTTTGCCTTTGTATTTGATACCGCTGGCGGTGTATTGTTTGCCAAAGCAATGAACTTATTCCTCCCTGATGAGAAGAAAATTAACCCGATGATCGGAGCTTGCGGTATCTCTGCATTCCCCATGTCTGCCAGGGTTATTCATGGTATGGGTCTCAAGGAAGATCCGCACAACTACCTGCTAATGCCTGCTATCAGTGCTAACGTAGGCGGACAGATTGGTTCCGTTATCGTAGGCGGTTTAATTTTATTATTAGTTCCATTATTTGCTTAAAAATCACAAAACTATGAGCTCAGATTTTTATAAAGCCTTAGAAATTTCCGGTATTGGTATTGCCGGTGTATTCATATTTATGACCTTGTTTTTCTTCGTAATCATCGGACTTGACAAAGCTTTTCCGAATGAAAAGAAGCCCAAAAAAGCGCCACAAACTGCTGATGAAAATTCAGGTGATGAATAAATCAGCATTCAGCATTTAATGAAAGCCGGAATTATTATTGTAACAAATAATGTTTCCGGCTTTTTGTTTTAAGAAAATTCCGCTTAGCAAATAAATCGGTTAAGCGCAAAATTTGAATATAGAAATAGTTTTATTTTCAGTCGTTCAATGACTTATTCCAAAGATTTTGATGATACTAAGCAGTACAACAATCAAAGAGATGAGATTTTTTTGTACTTTTGTACCCTTATCAGATTAAGACAGATATAACAGATGAATAAGATCCGCAACTTTTGTATTATTGCCCATATTGATCACGGAAAAAGCACCCTTGCCGACCGTTTGCTGGAATTTACCCAGACTGTATCCGGTAAGGATCTGCAAGCGCAAGTGCTGGACAATATGGATCTTGAACGGGAACGTGGTATTACGATAAAAAGCCACGCTATCCAGATGAATTATACCTATCGGAATGAAACATACGTGCTAAACCTGATTGATACTCCGGGACACGTGGATTTCTCGTACGAAGTTTCACGCTCAATCGCTGCCTGTGAAGGAGCATTGCTGATAGTGGATGCCACTCAGGGTATTCAGGCACAGACCATCTCCAACCTGTATATGGCCATTGAACATGATCTGGAAATAATCCCGGTGATGAATAAAATGGACATGGACAATGCCATGCCCGAAGAAGTGGAAGACCAGATTGTGGAGCTGCTGGGCTGTAAACGTCAGGATGTGCTCCGTGCCAGCGGAAAAACAGGAATGGGTATTGAAGAAATACTGGAGACCATTGTTGAAAAGATACCGGCACCGAAAGGTGACCCGGATGCACCGCTTCAGTGTCTCATCTTCGATTCTGTTTTCAATTCTTTCCGGGGTATAATTGCTTACTTCAAAATAACCAACGGAACTATCAAATCAGGTGATCTGGTGAAATTTGTAGCTACCGGTAAGGAATACTATGCCGACGAGATCGGCATTCTACGATTGGATATGTCACCAACCGATACGCTGAGTGCCGGTAACGTAGGATATATTATTTCCGGTATCAAAACCTCCAAGGAAGTAAAGGTGGGTGATACTATTACGCATGTTAAACGCCCTTGTGGTAAAGCTATTGCCGGTTTTGAGGAGGTAAAACCAATGGTTTTCGCAGGTGTGTATCCTATCGAAACGGAAGATTTTGAAGATCTGCGTTCCTCGCTGGAGAAATTACAGCTCAACGATGCATCACTTACATTTGAACCCGAATCATCGGTAGCGCTGGGATTCGGTTTCCGTTGCGGATTTCTTGGATTGCTCCATATGGAAATCGTGCAGGAACGACTGGATCGCGAATTCGATATGAATGTAATCACTACCGTTCCGAATGTGTCCTATAAAGTGCATACCAAAAAAGGAGATTTGCTCGAAGTGCACAATCCAGCCGGATTACCTGATATACTGGCTATTGACACCATCGACGAACCCTACATAAGGGCTTCGGTAATTACACGTACAGATTATATCGGGCAGATAATGACCCTGTGTCTGGGGAAACGAGGAGAATTGATCAAACAGGAATACGTTTCGGGTAACCGGATAGAATTAATTTATGATTTGCCACTGGGTGAAATAGTGTTCGACTTTTATGATAAACTGAAAAGCATTTCCAAAGGTTACGCTTCCTTCGATTATCACATGAACGGATATCGCCCCTCAAAGCTTGTCAAACTTGATATCTTGTTAAATGGAGAACCTGTTGATGCTTTATCATCATTAATACATTTTGATAATGCAACAACGCTGGGCAGACGGATGTGTGAGAAACTAAGCGAACTGATTCCCCGTCAGCAGTTCGATATTGCTGTTCAGGCAGCAATCGGAGCCAAAATTATTGCCCGTGAAACCATTAAAGCTGTTCGAAAAGATGTTACAGCCAAATGTTATGGCGGTGACGTAACCCGAAAAAGGAAATTGCTCGAAAAGCAGAAAAAAGGTAAAAAACGGATGAAACAGATTGGTTCCGTTCAGGTTCCGCAAAAAGCATTTCTTGCAGTGCTGAAACTTGATTAAGAGGCCATAAGACCCCCTCTCCATGGAATTAATCATAATAATTGAACAAAAATTCAGATTTTGTGTTTGACAATTATGAAAAAAAATAAATAATTACCAAATAAGCAATGTTCTTAACCTTCTCAGCGGAGTTTAAGAACATTTTTTTGAAATTTATGATAACACTAATTATTTCTGTTTTTGTAATCGGTTAT
>JAFNAU010000015.1 GCA_017860335.1 Bacteroidota bacterium | reverse complement strand
ATTAACTTTAAATTACAAGCAGTTTGGCAAACTAAATTCACCATATACCTATAAAAACTATCAAATTACTCGAAAAAACAATAATAATGATTAGAAGAAGATTTGTTTATTAATAGTTGAAGCCCAGTTTCGTTAAACCTGATTTCACATCGGGGCAACTCATGAAATTATTCCAGATTAATCCGGAGCGATAATTCTCAATCATGATAATAACAGGTCCCTGATCAATAGCCAGATACGATTCGGCAAACCAGCGCCGCGACAAAGAAAAAGCATCCTTAAATCCATATTCACCCCAGATGCGGTTGCCCAGCGTGTAATAAAAGAAGTTCAACGCTTTCACGCTCTCTACCGGTGTGTAAGGAAAAGAGGCAAGCGCTGCTGTGGGAGCTATCGTTCCCCGATCGTTGGAAGGTGACGAAGCCGTATATCCATCAGGGAAATCGCTGGCAGTCAGTCCCCAGCAATTTTCACCGTAGCCGTAATATCCCCTGGGATTGGCAACACAATAATTGTAATTGATTTTTGCATGAGCCAAATTCTGCGTCCAGTAATTAGCATACACATCCGACAAATTACGTGGATCAAGGCCTAAGAAAGAATAATGTGTAAAGAATAAAGGACCACCGTAACCTTCGCCCAGCGGTAAGGTAACGCCATAATACGCATTGCCGTTTTTCATAGCTCCGTTACGCGCCCAGCCGTTGTCATACACCGGTTTAGTGATGGGAAATGTAGGTGATGACGCGGCAAGTACATAGGCAATCAATCCTTCATTCCAGCCCGTTATGGGCATATTCATATCCCATTTATAATCGGGCGACCAGTGCCAGTAGAGTTTTTGTTCCCCGTTTTTCTGAAACCAGTTCCATTCCACCTTTTCCCAAAGTTGTTGTATGGCTGCACACATGGCTTGTTCAGACGAATTACCGAATTTGAAATATGCCTGAACGGTAAGTAAACCCTGCATCAGAAATGATGTTTCTATGAGATCTGCTCCGTTATCTTTGGTACTGAAAGGAATGACTTTACCGGTTGTACCGTTCATCCAGTGCGGAAATGCTCCATGAAACTTATCCGTTTGGGGTCTGCTCAGAAAGCTGACTATTTTATTAATCTGTTCATACCCCTGACTTCGGGTAATAAAACTCCGTTCGATGCCCACCAGAATGGCCATCAGACCAAATCCGGTACCACCGGTGGTTACTGTTTCGCCTGAACCCAACCTCTCACGCGCAAACCCCGAAACCGGATGCGCATAGTCCCAGAAATAACGGAAAGTTTGCTTCTGTACCAATGTGAGCAGACTGTCGGTGGAAATGACAGGAAATTTGGGTGTGGTATCCAGTTCGGTAAGAAAATTCACCTTACTGTTGTCTATTATATTAACACCCAGATTTTCACCTGAATTAATATAGAGTGTGTATTTTGTATAATAATTAAGTTTGTCCTTTAGTTTAAGTTTCAATTCTCTTGGATTTTCTGTAGTCAAAATTTCAAATTGAACTTTATCATTGTTGCTGACATAGATTTTATCCGGGCTGATTTTTAAATTGTCAATTTCTGTAGAAAAGATTACCTGAATAATTACCGAATCAATGGGCACATTCATGGCGGTACCATCTGATGACAGGCTTTTACCATTCACCGATAATGATTCTATATATGCACTGGAAAGCGGAATCGGCGGTTCTTTACAAGAATAGAATAAAGAAAATACGGTTAGTGCAGTGAGAACATATAAAAATTTTGTTTTCATCTTATTGTAAACTATAAACTGTGGGATTTTTCCCACAGTTTATTTTTCTGAATCATTAACTACTTACTCAAATGATTTTATCTGCCTGCTTTTTCGAGTTCATAAAGAGCTCCAATATCAGCCAGAACTAATTCACGTTTCCAAACACGTACCTCGTCCAATTCGCCTTTCAGTCCTGTATTCCAGGCATCAGTAGTAGTACCGTTAGCGAACGTTTCAAATGCTCCGAGAATAGGATGGCAAGGAGTTGTTACAACAAAGTTTTTAGTACCGGTGTTATCTCTGTTTTCCCAAACCGGGTTAGAGATTTTTATACCGTTTACATACACTTTCAGAAGTTTTGTTGTATTGTTCCAGGTAAGTACCACGTGTGCCCATTTTCCTCCAATTTTGTTAGGATAAGCAATATGACCAGCTGCAATATCGGCTGCGCTTGCTTTGACAGTATTTCTTGAATCCTGCCATCCCAAATCTGTACTTGAAACGATAAGACCTTTTACAGTTAAGCTATCGCTTGTTGCAGGCATCCAGCCGGTTTCAGACATGAAATTGATACTTCCTGCCCACTCGTTAGGACGTGATAAGGAGAAAATTACAGAAGAATTTGCTCCGTTATTCGTCAGTTTCACCCATGAACTTACAGTAAAACCACCATTAAGATTGGTACCTAAGTTGGCTATGGTATTATATGCCAGGTATCCCACATTGAAGCTTGCAGCTTTACCTTTTATCCCATCCACCCAGGTTACATTACTTGACTTGGCAGGTGCTGAACTTGACAATGATTCGTTACCATCACCATTTAATGGCCAATAAGCAACCAAATCTGCTTTTCCCACTTCATCAGCATTATCGTATCCTCCAATGGGTGGAAGTTTTGGTTCGTCTTTTTTACATCCAGTAAATGTAAATGCAAAAGTTGCTAATGCAATTAATCCGAAAATTTTTAATGTTTTCATTTTTTTGTTTTTAAAGAGGTTAATAATTTGATTTTTAGTATATTCTTTTAATAATAGATATCCTAATCATAATTTGGATTCTGAGTAAGTATTCCTTTGCTTAATGTAATTTGTTCTTCAGGTATTGGAAACAGTTCGTGTTTACCCTGAATAAACACTTTGCCTACAGCTGACATTGCAGCAGATGCTTTTCCGGTACGAACAATGTCAAACCATCGATCATGCTCCATTGCCATTTCCAATCGGCGTTCTTTGTAAATCTGATCTAATGTGACAGAGGTAAGTGGAATCAATCCTGCACGTTTTCTGATTTTATTAACAATAGATAATGCTGTATCTAACTGATTGATGTGATATCCTGCTTCGGCTCTTATCAGCAATACATCGCTGTATTTCAACAACCGTACATTTTTGGCTGTTTCTCCTTTATTATCGTCCCAGGACTCCTTTGAGCGGCTTTGATAAGCTTTGTAATTATACCTTGGATTTGCCCAGCCTGTAGCAGGAGTTTGGAATCCATCCCAAAGTACCTGTCCGGTAAACATTATGGTACCATCTTTTCGTTTATCACCCGGCTCGTAAGCATTTGCCAGATTGACCGTTGGTGTATTAAAACCCCAGCCGTGGTCAGGAGTTCCGCGTCCGCTCTGTACATCGGTATATCCGCTTACACCTTTACCCAACGTTGCCTGAATTTCAAAAAGCGATTCTTTACCATTTTCTCCTACTTCACGCCACACATTGGCGTAATCGGGTAATAAATCATACATCTTGCTTGTTACTACATTTCCTGCCATCGCAAATGCATCGTTCCATTTTTCCTGATACATGTATACTTTAGCCAAAAGTCCCTGTGCAGCGCCTTTGGTGGCTCTACCTAAATTTTCTCCGTTGTATTGCAATGGTAGTGAAGCTGCAGCATCTATTAAGTCCTTTTCGATTTGAGCATAGGTTTCTGCTTTTGTTTTACGTGAATAAACTACCTGATTAACAGTGGCTTCTTCTTTGAAATCCAGTTTTTCGACCACCACAGGCACACCACCAAAACATCTTACCAGATCAAAATAAAACATGGCCCGAAGGAATTTTAATTCACCTATATAGCGATTTTTAATATTCTCCTCCAGATTTACCTGTCCTAAATAATAAATACCTTCGTTGCAGCGGTAAATTCCTTCATAACGCCTTTTCCAGACATCGTTGAATGAACGCAATGATTTATCAAAAGCCAGATCGTCAAGTTTGTCTTTATCTGTTCCGGCATCACCATCCGATGAGCCTTTGTCGGCATCATCCGATGTTATGCTCGTTACGCCAATCCAGGGGAAGCCATACATCTCAAAACTCAACATTTGATTATAAGCAGAGTTTACCACTTCTACAGCGTACAATGGTTCGGCCAGAAAATCATCTTTCGACATCTTATCCTGAGGAAGCACATTTAAATCCTTTTCGCAACCGACTAAGAACAGTGTCAGGAAAAAAGTAATAATAGAAAATATTTTAACGTATTTCATAATTTCTTGTGTTAATTACTTGTTTAAGAGTTTGATAGACTGTTTTACAATGTTATATTCAGACCAAAGGTAAGAGATCTGTTTGTGGGATAAGCATCCAACTCTATACCTGCAGAACCGAGCGGTGTACCCGAACCAATCAACTCAGGTGTAAATCCGGTATATTTTGTGAAAATAAACGGGTTTACAGCCGTAACATACACTCTCAATTTTTGAATTTCTTTTAGCACTTTTGGCAGAGAATAACCTATCGTAATGTTGTTTATTCTCAGATAATCTCCTTTTTCAATAAAATAAGTAGAAGCCATTGGGGTATCAGAATATGGTCTGGGATTAGCAGCGTCCTGTTTAGGATTGGAAGGAATCCAAAAGTCATTAAACTCATTCATTTCCACATTTTCGCCACCCCAGCGTTGTGATTTTTTACCATTATACACTTTATTTCCCATTACACCATACCAATCCGTTGAGAAATCAAAATTCTTGTAATCAAACCCCAGATTGAAACCGTAAGTCAGTTTCGGAATATACGAACCGGCGTTTATTCTGTCTGATGAATAAGCAAAAGCACCATCTTCGGTATAACCCGTATGTTCATAGACATAAAACGATCCAATCGGGTCACCAATATGTATTTCTTTAGTATAATGTCCGTTACCCAGATCTCCACCGGTAAGTTTATCAAAATAAGAACTGTAAATGTGTTTTATCGCATTGTCATTTACTGCAAAATTTACACCTGCCATATAATTAAACTCATCGCCCAATTTATCATTCCAGGAGAATGTGGCTTCAATTCCCTTGTTTTCAACCGTTCCGGCATTTAAATAAACATCTCCGGGAGAAAGTACTGTTGGAAGTTTTACAGGTAAAATCACATTATCGGTCAATTTACGATAAAATTCCAGGGTGCCGTATAATCGTTGTTTCAACATTCTGAATTCAAGACCGCCACCGAATTCTTTTGTTGTTTCCCAGGTCAAATCTGGGTCCACTGCATATGGAACAAACGAACCGGGATAAATTGTTTCGGGTGAGCCAAAAGGATAAGTAGCACCGTTTTGGAAAAGTATCTGATTGACAGATGGAGCTGCGTTTCCGTTACCAATTTCACCATATCCGGCCTTTATTTTCAAATAATCAATTACTGAAGCATATTTTTCAAAAAAATCTTCACTGCTCACGACCCATCCTCCCGAAACTGCCGGGAAAATTCCCCATTTTTTTGCCGATTGAAAATCACTGATACCGTCTCGACGAAGTGATGCTGTCAATAAATATTTTCGCTCATAATCATAATCAATACGCACAAAATAGCCCAAATTGACAAGCGGAGTTTGACTGCTGTTTGATACTACATTATCGGGTGAAGTAACAATATTGCTTTTCGACAGGTCAAGCGACCAGTAATTAGGTTGGTAAGGTACATTATTCCGTCTTCCGGAAAGATACTGCGCGGTTCTGGTAGTGGAACGTGTAACACCTAATACAGCTGTAATTCCATGTTTATCAAAGTCTTTGGAATAAGTAAGAAAATTATCCCAGTTCCATACAAAAAAATGACTTCTGCTTTGACTTAACGTACTGTAGAATTTATTGTTTTTATAAAAATCGTCTTCAGTCGCAGTTGGATTTTGGCTGAACCAATTTTCTTTATTCGGCGTGTAAGAATATCCCATTCCGTAATCAAATGTAGCACCGAAATTGGAATTAAATTTTAGATCTTTGTAAATTTGTATTTCTGCCCCCAGTGTTCCAAATAAAGTGACATTTCTGTTTTTGTCTTCGTTGTAACCAAGCATAGCAAGGGGATTCGGCACGTTATTAAATTTATCTCCTATCATGCCTATTTCTCCGGTAGAATTATCCAGAAATGGCATTCCCCATTTTCCGTTTTCATACTTCACGGGCATAATTGGTGATTGCTTATAAGCCGCTGTAAATGCACTTGAGGGTTGTGGTACGTTATTTACAACGGCTACATTGATGGATTGAGATATTTTCAGGCGATTGAAAAGTCTGTATTCATTTTTACTCAGAATGTTGGTTCTGTCATAATCAGTTCCTTTCAGAATCCCTTTTTCGTCGTAGCGTGAAATGCCGAAATAGTAATTCACGTTTTCTTCACCACCGGAAAGTGAAACGGAGTGATTTGTTGTCATTCCGGTTTGTGTTATTTCCTTGAGCCAATTTGTATCGTAAGGCTGAGTGGTAGCAAAACGGGTTCTCCCTGCAGCAAAATTCTGATAATATGAAAAATGATATGCATCTGCCATGTCTACCGTTTTCATCATTGTTTTGAAACCGGCGTAACCGTCGTAACTCACTTTAATACTTCCTTTTTTTCCTTTTTTGGTAGTAACCAAAATTACACCACTTGCAGCCTTATTACCATAAATTGCGAGTGAAGAAGCATCCTTGAGCACATCAATTGTTTCTATATCGTTAGCGCTCAATCCATTAAGGCTGCTTGCTTCGATTCCGTCAATTACATATAATGGAGTTCCACCACCCAACACAGTATTAATACCACGTATCATCACAGTCGGTGCCCGTCCCGGTTCATCTGTGGCAATAATGTTTACACCGGCTGCTTTCCCCTGAATGGATTGAATGGCAGATTGTGCCGGAGTTTTTATAATTTCATCAGATTTAACCTGAATAACTGACCCTGTAATGGCTCCGGCTTTTTTAGTACCATAACCGACTACCACTACTTCATCCAACATCTTGTCGTTAGTTTCCAGTTGTATATTGAGTGGTGCACTGGATCTAACCGTAACTCCCTGACTTTTATAGCCGATATAGCTGATTTCCAGGATTGAATTTAACGGTACGGAAATAGAAAAATTCCCGTCAAAGTTTGTAATCGTACCGTTATTGGTACCTTGTTGCAGAACTTTGGCACCAATCAATGTTTCACCGGTCTTTTTATCAGATATTACCCCCGAAACAGTTAAGTTTTGGGCGACAATAGAGAAAACCGAAATAAACATCAGTAAAAAGATTGTTGTACGTTTGATTTTCATATGTACTACTTATTATTTGAAGTTAATTGAAAATTAAATCCTATTTTTTTTAACCCGTTTTGAATTTCCTGGTTTCCCATAAATAAATTCCAAATGAGTCCGCTCCGGAAGTTCTCAATCATTATTGCTATTGGCCCCTGGTCAATGGCAAGATAACTTTTCACCACTTGTTGACCTTCAATTAAACCCGGATTATAAGCATCATAAAATCCGTATTTTCCAAAAACCTGTTTTCCTTTTTCAAAGTACAGGTATTTTAACACCTCCATGCTCTCTTTTGGAGTATAAACAATAGATGAAAGAGCTGCTGTGGGCGGAACAGTTCCGTTATCGGAATCGGTTCCGGGATGATGTGATGAATATCCGACTATCGGGTCGTCCGACGAAGTAAATCCCCATAAATTCGCTCCATAGCCTGTGTACTTTTTTGGATTATTGATGGCATAAGCCCTGTGGATAAGGGTGTGGGCTTTATTTCTTTCAAAGTAGTTTGTATAGCTGTCCGTCAATCCATTCGGATTTAGTCCCAGAAAACTGTAATGTGTGAAAAACAGCGGACCGCCGTAATCCATTCCCAGGTCTAGTTTTATTCCATAATAACTTTTCCCGTTGTAATAATAAGGCGAATTTTTGAAACAGGCTTCATACACTTTTGCATCAATCGAATAGGTGGGTGATGATGCTGCCAGCACATACGTAATCAGCGTTTCGTCAAATCCTTTTATACGGTGGTTCATTTTCCATCCGTAATTTTTAGACCAATGCCAGTAAAGCGAGTCGATGCCTTGTGTGTACCAGTTCCATTCCACAGTTTCCCAAAGATGTGTAATTTTATTCGCCAAATCATGTTCTTTATCATTTCCTTCTTTCAAATATTCACGGGCGGTGAGCAGACCTTGCATCAATAGTGCAGTTTCCACCAAATCGCCGCCATCGTCATATTTGCTGAAGCTGAATGCTTTTCGTGTATCTGCATTGTACCAGTGTGCCCACGCCCCATGAAACCGCTCGACAGAGCCGAGAAAACTAACAATCTTATTTATAACCTCTAAACCTTTTTCTTTCGGAAAATAATTTCTTTCGATTCCGGCAACGATGGCCATCAGCCCGAAACCGGTTCCGCCGGTAGTTACTATATCGCCATTCACATCATTGCTGCGTTCACGAGCCATTCCGGTACCCGGCTCAGCAAAATCCAAGAAATAACGGGTCGTATAACGTTGCGTCATATCCAGTAAATCTTCGTCCCTGTAAGCTTTTCGCGTTACTTTTATTTCAAATTTACCAGCAGCGGAATCGGTAATTTTCATTCCCTTCGGAATTATTCTGTAACGAATTTCAGCATTTTGGGGAATATTCTTTTCGTAAAAATCCAGAAAATAATCCTGAGCAGTTTCACCCTGTTTTATAAATGATTTTGCATTTCCTATCAGCCGATACACTTCATACGTAAATCCCTGATGGTTTTTCCAGCAAATTTCAGAATGACCCGGAAAACTTTCAGCTTTCAGTTCATTTGGCACAATATATTGGCTTTGAGCTGACAATACTCCGAATATCATCAAAAGTAATCCTAAACTTATTGGTTTTTTCATAGCCTATTTTTGCCAATTAATAGTTACCGAATTCACATCCTTTGAATTAGTGCCAATCATTATTTCAAAATCACCGCTTTCCCAATCGTATTTCAGATCATTGTTATAATATTTCAGCTCTTCAGGCGTAATATCAAAACTTACAGTTTTGCTTTCGCCTGCTTTGAGCATCACTTTTTGGAAACCTTTCAGCTCTTTTACCGGGCGGGTATTCATTCCAAACACATCCCGGATATACAGCTGAACCACTTCCGCACCGTCGTATTTCCCTGTGTTTTTTACAGTTACACTTGCAGTCAATTTTACGTTTCCCTGAAGATTTTTTGAGCTGACATTTACATTGCTGTAATTAAATGTTGTATAACTCAATCCAAAACCAAACGGGAACAAAGGAGTGTTGGACACGTCCAGATAAGCTGTACGGAATTTTTCCCAAACATTTTCATCGGTCAAAGGTCTGCCGGTATTTTTATGATTGTAGTAAATCGGAATCTGACCTACACTTCTTGGGAATGTAACCGGCAGCTTAGCCGATGGATTCACCTTTCCGAACAGCACATCGGAAATGGCATAACCCGCTTCACTTCCCGGAAACCAGACATTCAGAATGGCATCCGCTATTTCATTCTCTTCGTTTATTACCATTGCCCTGCCATTAAACAATACAAGGACAATTGGTTTTCCTGTTTTTTTAAGCTCTCTCAACAAATCTTTTTGCGACTGACGAAGCTCCAGATTAACCATCGAACTTGCTTCGCCCGATGATTCGGATGCTTCACCTAAAGCAACAATAATTACATCTACTTTGTTGGCGATATCAAGTGCTTCTTTCAAAATTTCTTCTTTGTTTCTTTCGTCCCTGTAAGCTTTTTTCCCAAACATTGTAATCCGGTTTTCAAACTCAGTATCGTAATCAAAATTTGCTCCTTTTGCAGATAAAAACTCTACCTGTTTGCCATACATTTCTTTCAATCCTTTCAGAAGTGTGACAGCATCAGCGTGTTTGGATGCCACGCTCCATGTACCGGGCATATTCTCGGGATTATCGGAAAGCGGACCGATTACTGCAATTTTTCCTTTGGGTGAAAGCGGGAGGAGTTGATTTCGATTTTTCAGCAGTACCATTGATTGACTTGCAACATTTCTTGCTATCGCTCTGTTTTTGGCTGAATAAATTTCTTTTTTAGCTCTTTCGGCATTACAATATTTATATGGATCGTCGAACAATCCAAGTCTGTATTTGGCTTCCAAAATACGACGGGCAGCCTGATCTATTTCAGAATGTGTAATTTTTCCTTCGTCCAGCGATTTTTTTAGTGTTGTCAGAAAACCTTCGCTTACCATGTCCATATCCACACCTGCGTGAAGTGCCAATGCTGAAACTGTCTGCAAGTCACCAATTCCGTGTGCTATCATTTCCTTAATTCCGGTATAGTCACTTACATTCAATCCTTCAAATCCCCACTGGTTACGGAGTACTTCTGTTTGAAGCCAGCGGTTTGCTGTTGCCGGAATCCCTTCCACCTCATTGAACGATGCCATTACACTTCCCACTCCGGCTTCCACAGCGGCTTTGTAAGGTGGAAAATATACGTTATACATCGTTATTCTGCTCATATCCACCGTATTGTAATCACGTCCTCCTTCAGGTGCTCCATACAGAGCAAAGTGCTTCACGCAAGCCAGCATAGTATTATTTGCAGACAGATCATTTCCCTGATAACCGCTTATCATAGCTCGTGCAATCATACTTCCTAAGTACGGATCTTCGCCTGAACCTTCAGACATGCGTCCCCAACGCGGGTCACGGGAAATGTCAACCATCGGTGAAAAAGTCCAGTTAATACCATCGGCTGTTGCTTCCTGAGCGGCCACACGTGCCGATTGCTGAATTAAATCCATATCCCAGGATGAAGCCAATCCCAGCGGGATGGGGAACGTAGACTCGTAACCGTGAATTACGTCCATTCCGAAAAGCATAGGAATTTTCAACCGGCTTTCCTCTATAGCCACTCGCTGCGTTTCACGGATTTTATCAACACCCTTAATGTTAAACAATCCGCCAACTCTTCCTTCTTTAATTTTTTGACCGATGTTGGAACTTTTTGCCTGCCCTGTAGTGAAATCACCTGCAGACGGTAGATTCAATTGACCTAACTTCTCATCGAGCGTCATTTTCGACATCAGGTCATCAATGAACTGATCCATCAATGGATTGGGCTTGAAATGAGTCGATTTCGTTGAAACAACCTCTGTTTGTAGGGGTTTATTTACAATGTCGACTGGAGTCTTCATTATTTTTTTTAGCGCGTATGCTGAGTTCACAGGTGTAAAACCAATCAACATCATAACCGGCAAAAACAAGTAAAAGTTAAGGGTCTTCATAGTTTTGTAATTTCTGTCACAAATTTGCACACGAAATCTTCTAATTCAAAATATTTCGACCCTATTTGAATACTACAATTAAAAAGACTCAAAAAATGGAGCCCTATTTTAGCCCTACATGAGTCAACTAAATCTCATTAAATAACTATTAATGAGATAGATGAAAAGTAATTATTTTATAAAAACTGTCAGCAGAAATTGAAAACAATATTGTAGTATTTACTTGAACTCAATTAAAAATTCGCTGATATTTTTTTCGGATGGAATGCTCATTTTTTTACGAATTCGATAACGCGCCACTTCTACACCTTTAGATGAAATGTTCATTAAGTGGGCTATATCCTTTGTACTTAAATTCAAACGGAAAAAGGCACAAAACCGCAGATCATTAGCTGTTAATTCGGAATAGGTAGCGTGTAAGTTTCTAAAGAAATTTTCATGAATCCTGTCAAAATTAGCTTGAAAAATCGCCCAATCATCTTCCGAAGAAATATTTTCATCCAGAAGCTTAATCAGTTTATCATAATACTTGTTAGGATATTGTGTTCCCAATGTCTTTTTTAAAGAAACTATTTCATCTTTGATTGTGTTCATCAGTTCATTCTTCTTTATAATAGTCATGGTTGATCCGGCAAGCTCTTTACTCTTAAGAACAATTTCCGATTCCAATTTCTCATTTTTTAAAGCTATAATCTGTTGTTCTCTTTTTTCAATCTCCTTTTTTCGGATAGCTTCCTGTTCTTCATGAATCTTTTGTTTTTTAATTCTGAAATTACGCTTAACAAGCCAGTAAGCAAAATAAGCCATCAGGGTAAAAAGTAAAATATACAGCATTTTCGAAAATGTATTCCAGTAGAAAGGAGGTTGAACCAAAAAATCATACGAAACAGTGGAAAGTACTTCATTGCTGTTGGACAGAGCCTGTACTTCGAATGTATATTTTCCCGGCAACAGATAATTATACTCTTTGGAGTTATCTGGAGTAGATCTGCTCCAAACATCATCGAATCCTATTAGTCGGTATCTAAAAGAAAGGTTATTCAAGTATGAATAAACAGGATAAAAAACGGTAAATCTGATGTTGTTATTTTTATAGGATATCTTTATTTCGGAATCGGCTATGACAGGAAAATTAATTATCTTCCTGTTTTTCCTGCCGTTCACTTCTACTTTTGAAATCTGAAGTGTATTCTTACTCAAATTGTTTTTCCCATTCTGTCTTTCATGCAGTGCCAACCCATTTTCGAGTGTAATTAACGATATTTTGTCATTTAAATAAAAGATATTTTGATAATTATCCACGGTCTGATTCAGAAACAAAGAATTCTGTACCTGGTCAATAATGTTGATTTTATCATTTTGTATTTTCACCAGAGCAGCTTCATCATCACGGATAAACCAGTAATAATTTGGCGACGAACTGCAAACCCGATAAGCCTGGGCAAATCGTCCGAGCGAGTTATTAATCAAATCGTATGGAATAATTTTCTTATGAATGTCGTCGTAAGTGTAAAAAGCCATATTATCGGTAAATACAATCCGGTTATTGATGGAAAATACATTTATTGGCACTTTATGAACGTTATCAAGCGACTTGTAAGATTTCAGGCTCTCTATCGTTCTCAGGTCTTCTTTCAAGCGGATAGCATACAGGCCTGCATGCATATGAGCCGCCCAGATAGTACCCTTATAATCAATTTCAATATACTGAATGGGATTGAGAAAGTTACTTACCGAATGACTAAAAGTCCAGACATTATTTTTTTTCTCATAAATGCATAACTCGGTGTATGTACCCTGAACCAGCACTTCTTTGCCATGAATAATTCCTTTACTGATACAAATTCCGCCCTTCACCGGTGAAACTACTTTACTTTGAGTTTTATCCACTTCATAAGTCTGTTCATTATTTCCACAGAAAAATTGATTATCAAATCTGGAAATGTCCCAAACCTGCCCGGTAATCCTTGGGTCAAGTGTCACATTTTCGATTCTTTTAGCTGCTATGTTCAATTTTGCCCTGTAAAATCCCTGATTAGTAGCTATAAACAGATTGTCAGGTTCCTGAAAATTGACAGAATAAATGGCTCCTATGGATGGTGAGAATGAACGAATATAATTTAAAGATTTTCCAAGCCGCAACATGGAAATACCTTTATCCAAAGCTAGCCAGAGATTATTTTCCTGATCACA
Source organism: Bacteroidota bacterium (assembly GCA_017860335.1). Classification (GTDB taxonomy): domain Bacteria; phylum Bacteroidota; class Bacteroidia; order Bacteroidales; family Paludibacteraceae; genus UPXZ01. Next base: position 7,119 of record JAFNAU010000015.1, on the reverse strand, counting down.
GTATAACCCTAGAACAGTATTGTTTTGAAGTACATTGGTTGTATTCAGCGTCCACACCTTTCGACCTTTGTAATTTAGAGCGGTCACACCATTTTGGATAGTTCCGATGACCAGTAAAGAATCCTTTGTCAACACAGCTTTATTTATATTAGCTCCTGACAACTCCCTGTCAGTATCCGTGACTAAGCGTTTGAAATCAATGCCGTTAAAAATGTAGATTCCGTCTGCTTTAGTCACAATGAATGCTTCATGATGATTTATCGGGAGGATTGCTACAACTGCACTTTTAAAAGGAGTGTTATTTACCGGAATAAAATCATCTTTCCTTTTATCATAATAACATAATCCTTTCTGATCTGTGTGGGTATAAATTTCATTTTTAAACTTCTGAAAGAAAAGAAAAGTCAACGGGAATCGTTTCCCTCTTACGCTATGTTTGTCGTAAGTAAAAAAACTCGTGAATGACTGAAAAATAATCTTTCCGTCAGTTTCAAGTATGTTCCATATCTCATCATTCTGCATTTTATAATTGCCAAGTTTATCGGATATTGAACTATAGATGAGCTTTCCTTTGTTATCTTTCTTAAAATACCCGAATTCTTCGAATGAACCGACATAAATTTTCTTATCTGAAGAAATATAAAGTGAACGAATAATCTTGTTTCCCGGAATTTTATAAACTTTCCAGCCGGAACCATCAAACTGCAATAAGCCCTGGTTATTACCAAAACACATCTTTCCGTCAGCAGCTTGCTTAACATCCCAGTTCTGGTTTGAGGCATTGTAATCTTTCTTTGAATATTGGTTGACAATAGGCGTAAATTCCTGTGCAAAGATAAATATCTGAATAGCAATCAGGGAAGCTGTTATCAAAATTCGAATTTTCCACATATTCATTATTTATGTTTATTCAATATACCGCAAATTGATCTTATCATGTTATGCAAAATTAAAATAATTTTACGATTACTGTATTTTAAATGTATAATTTTCAAATAAAAAGCCCTGCAGTGTTTATTACTGCAGGGCTTTTCAGCTTTATAAAAATACGAATTACTAATCAAATTTTGCGAAGCATTATTTCTTTACTTCTGTTGCACCTGCTTTTTCTGTTGCACCTGCTTTCAGTTCTTTTTTCTGCTTCTGTTTTAACATGATATCATAAGCAACCGGCACAGCTACAAACAATGTAGAATATACACCCAAAACAGAACCAATTAACAGCGCAAAGATAAATCCGCGAATTGTATCACCACCGAAGATGAATATTGCAAACAACACTACCAGAACGCTTGTGTATTCTCACGAATACGGTCAAAAATAACCACCGTATCGTTCACAGAGAAACCTATATACGTCAGAATCGCCGCTATAAAGTTCAGGTCCATCTCCATGGAGAATGGCATGATGCCCCACAACAGGGCGAAAGAACCTATAATAATTATGGTATCATGTGCAAGACAGAGCATAGTACCCATTGAGAATGCAAAGTGGCTGAAGCGGATGAAAATATATATTGATACAGCAAGCAGAGATAGTATTACCGCCCAGATAGCTGATGTTTTTATATCTTCAGCAATAGTTGGTCCTACTTTCTGTGAGTTTACTATATTTTTATTTACAAACTGTTCGAGTGTAGTGTTTTTCAACAAAGGTTTGAGGTCGTTGTAAAGTTTTGCTTCTATTTCATTATCTACTGTTTCTGAATTTTCTTCAATTTTATATTTTGTAGAAATACGAACTTTGTCATTATTGGTTCCGATGCTGATAACCTGTGCGCTTGATTCTTCGAACGTGTTTTCAAGTAAACTTCTTACTTTTTCAACATTTACTTTTTCTTCAAACTGAACAATATAGTTACGACCTCCTGTGAAGTCAATACCATAACTTAAACCTCTAAATGTCAGTCCGAGAACACAGATAAGGATTACAATTCCTGATACAATATAGAATGTTTTACGTTTTCCGATAAAATCTACTTTTGTATTCTGAAGGAAAGCCGATGTAGCTTTTGTTGTAAACGCCAAATCTTTTGCATTTTCACGGTTAACATAAGTTTCCAACATTAAACGGGTTAAGAATACAGAAGTAATAAAGGAAGTAATAATACCAATTACCAGAGTAGTGGCAAAACCAAGTATCGGACCAGAACCGAAGATAAACAGGATAATACCTGTAATAAGGGTTGTTACGTTAGCATCAATGATGGCAGACATAGCGTGACCAAGTCCTTCCTGAACCGCTTTCTTCTGGGTCTTACCGGCTTCTTTTTCTTCACGGACACGTTCATAGATAAGCACGTTACCGTCAACCGCCATACCGAGTGTCAGCACGATACCCGCTATACCCGGCAAGGTAAGTACAGCTCCAAAGGATGCCAGAATACCCATCAGGAAGAACACATTCGCAAATAACGCTAAATCCGCAATGATACCAGGAATAAGACCGTAATAAACAACCATATAGATCATTACTAATAAGAATGCAATAATAAATGACCATAATCCACTATTTACGGCACATTTTACCTGATTTCAACACGTTTGCCAAGTCCTTGGCTTCTTCTACAGTGAAGTTACCTGTAATCTGTGAACTACCACCGGTAATTTCACCATTTACTAATGGATTTGAATAGATGTAACCATCCAGGGCGATAGCAATGCATTTTCCTACATTTTCCTTGGTCATTCTGGCCCAGATTTTAGCTCCTTCCGCATTCATCGTCATACTTACATTGGCATTGGCAGAAGTTTGACTGAATTCATCGCGTGCATCGGTAATTACAGCACCAGTAAGCGGAGCACGTCCGTCACGGCTTGTAATTTTGATGGCTACCAGCTGATATACCGTTTCAGCTTCATCAACAGCTTTTACAGTCCAGCGTAAACCAAGGTCGCGTGGCATCAGCTCTTTCACCTGTTTCATTTTGAAATATGCATTGATCCGTGCAGTATCGGCTGCACTTGCAATACCTACAACAGGACCACGACCGGGTTGACCGGAGTTGTCAACATAAAGTTGAAGCACTGAGAACAATGGATTTTCTTTGCGGAACTCTTCACGCATTTTTACAGAATCTGTAGTTGCTGATTTTTTGGTATCAAGAGCAGCTTTCAGGCTGTCGATTTTATTTACAGGACTTACAGCTTCTGGTTTCTGTGCCTGAGCTTTAGTTTTTGTAGTATCGGCAACAACAGGAGTTGTTCCAACAGCACTTACAGCGGCAATAGCTTTGTTAGCTTCTATCAGGTTTGAGTATATTTCTGACAGTTCATAAGTTTCCCAGAATTCGAGGTTGGCAGAACCCTGAAGAAGTTTACGTACACGTTCAGGTTCTTTTACACCCGGAAGTTCGATGAGGATACGTCCTGCATTTTCGAGCTTCTGTATATTTGGCTGTACCACACCGAAACGGTCAATACGGGTACGAAGTACGTTGAATGAGTTATTAATAGCACCATCAATTTCAGTTCTTAATACCTTGATAACGTCTTCGTTGGTTGAGCTCAGCGAAATACGGTCTTTCAGATCAAATGTACTAAAAACAGTAGCCAGTTTTGCCTGAGGATCTATTTCCTTGTAAGCCTGAACAAAAAGGTCAAGATATTGCTTTCCACTTGTTTTCTGACGTTCGGAAGCCAGAGCCAGCGCTTGATTGAATGTTGGTGAGGTATTGTAATTGGAAAGAGCACGAATAATGTCCGGAACAGAGATTTCCAGTGTAACATTCATCCCTCCTTTCAGGTCAAGACCCAGATTTACACCTTTTTCACGACATTCTTTCAGTGTATATCCCAGATATACATTTTTCTTTGCCAGTGAGTCCAAATAATTATAGTAGGCATCACTACCAACAGAGTTCAACCGGTCACTTTTTTCTTTAGTTGAAAGTGAAGCGAAATCAGCTGATTTCTGAAAAGCCTCTTTTGCTGATAAAGATCTTTTTTCTGCTTTGTTCTCGTAAATATTGGTCACCAGATTAAATGACAAATAGAATAAACATACGAGTGCAAGTGCAATTCCAAGAATTCTTACAAGTCCTTTGTTTTGCATGGAAAATTTATTTTAATTAAGTTTATTATTACAGTTTTTTTAAACGAGCTGCAAATATACAATTTTTTTTAATAATGACACAAAATATTGTAAATCCATGATTCTAAACTTTGTTAATCTGAGTATATTGCGAAACATACCGGCCATTCCTAAGATCGCAATATGCGGTAGCAGTACTGGTTTTGGGTAAATACTCAAAAATATTTTGAATAATATTTTGTGGTAACAAATAAATGCAGTACTTTTGCACTTACAAAACAGATCGCGGAGTGGAGCAGTGGTAGCTCGTTGGGCTCATAACCCAAAGGTCGTTCGTTCGAGTCGGGCCTCCGCAACATAGAGAGAAAGGAAATTGTAACACACGATTTCCTTTTTTTTATAAATAAATCCCCTTACCCAGGAGTTAATTTGGTGCATTTATGACAGTTAGCGGACGTGTGTTCAAGTTGGGCAACCCAAGCTTTTTTTTTCAGAAATTATGTTTACTGTATATGTTCTTAAAAGCATTAAGTTTCAGAAAATTTATATCGGATTTACATCAGATATAAATGCGAGATTGACAGCACATAACCATCCGTCAAATAAAGGTTGGAGTAGTAAATTCAGCCCGTGGGAATTAATGTATACTGAAGAATTCCAGACAAAAGGAGAGGCAATAAAACGAGAAAAACAACTCAAATCTGCAAAGGGAAGGGAATTTATTCACACCAAACTTCAATAAGCTCGTCGGGCTCATATCCGCCAGCTGGCGGACGTTCGTTCGAGTCGGGCCTCCGCAACAAAAATTGAAAGGAAGTGTTGAAAAACATTTCCTTTTTTTATTCTAATAAAATTTCCTTGACGGACTCGCTGAGCTCATATCCGTCAGCCGACGGACTTTTAGTTCGAGTCGAGCCTCCGCAACTAATAGCAAGGAAGTGTAGGGGGCGTTTTTATTTCTCATTTTTTTTACCTGTCAAATATTCAAGGTTTTCTGTTATCTTTTCAATATCCCAATTCCACCATTGCATTTCTAAAAGCTCCTTAATCTTTGTATCAGGAAATCTTTTTCTTATCTCAATTGCTGGATTGCCCCCAACTATCGAATAAGCTTCAATATCCTTTGCTACTGTTGAATTGGTTGCAATAATTGCTCCGTCGCTGATGTGTATCCCTGGCATTATCGTAACATTTGAACCAATCCACACATCATTACCTATCACAGTATCTCCTTTTATCGGTAAATCCTTTATTGTCGGCATAATTCTTTCCCATCCATGTCCAAAAAGACTGAATGGATAAGTTGTAATTCCATTCAATTGATGATTGGCTCCATTCATTATAAAAGTCACTCCCGGAGCTATCATGCAAAACTTACCAATTATCAATTTATCTCCGATGAAATCATAATGATACTTTACGTTTTTCTCAAAGTTTAAAGCATCTTCAAAATCATCATAGTATGTATAATCTCCAACTATAATATTTGGATTAGTTATAATATTTTTGAGGAAACAAAGTCTTTTTTGTCCATTTAATGGATATTTCTCATTTTTATCTGGCCCAATTTCTGCCATAATTCATAAATTTTCAATATGTTACGCTGTCTTTTTAAAATGCCGGCTAACAGCTCCGCAGGTATGACATCAGAATAGCTCTGGTTATTTAAACTGAACTTTCAACACCGTATCATATTTATATGGCTTCTGGGGGTTTCTGCCAACAGAAATAAAGAGATTTCCGGGTTCGGTGTTACCCCACCACGATTTCTGATAAGGCAGTTCTGCACCCGTGCAGAGCATATACACCGCTTTCACTTTATCGCCGTCTACTCCGCGGGTATTGATATCACCAATGTTAGGATACAACCAGTGGGCGTACAATGTATTCCCTTTTGATGTATAACGACCCCAGTCGGGTTTGGCTAATGCGGATGAACCGCAACCATAAATACTTTCGCCGTTTTTAGCCATCCAGCTTCCAACTTCTTTAAGGATACTTACGGATTCCTGTGGGATATTTCCGCGCGCATCAGGTCCAACGTTCAGCAGGAGATTGCCGTTTTTACTCACGCAGTTGACCAATGTATGAACGATTAACTCCGGCGATTTCCAGTTTTTATCAGACTCATTGTAACCCCATACTCCGTTCAACGTCAGACAGGTTTCCCACGGAATTGCATTCCCGAACTTGTCAGTAAGCGGCACATCGGGTATTCCCTGTTCCGGGGTTTCAAAATCACCGAGTGACGAAACCGTCCGTTGTTTCGAAGAGAGGCCATCGTTATGTTTCAGCCTGTTGTCTAAAATAATGTCGGGTTGATATTTACGCACCATTTGAACCAGTTCGTTGGCTTTCCATTTTTCACCGCTATACTCATCAAATGAATAATCGAACCACATGATATCAATTTTTCCATAATCCCGAACCAGTTCTTCCACCTGCCCGTGCATATATTTCAGGTAGTTGTCCCAGTTAAATTTACGTTTTCCGTATTCTTTGTCATTGCGTTGAGGATGATTTCCGACATTCGGATAATCGGGATGATGCCAGTCGATAATGGAATAATACAGTCCGACTTTGATGCCCTCAGCGCGAAAGGCTTCCAGAAATTCGCGAACCAGATCGCGCCCGCCGAAACGGGTGGATAACTTATAATCGGTCAGTTTACTATCAAACATACAATATCCGTCGTGATGTTTGGCTGTGAGAACGGCATATTTCATTCCGGCAGCTTTGGCAATTTTTGCCCACTTGCGGGCATCAAAATCGACAGGATTAAACTCATCGATATATTTCTGATAGCGCTCCGTGGTAATTTCTTCATTGGATTTTACCCATTCACCTCTTGCAGCAACGGCATACGCCCCGAAATGAATAAACATTCCAAAACGATCGTTACGCCACCAGGCTGTCCGGTCCATTACTTTTTTGTAATTATCCTGGTACTCTTTTGAAGGAGATTCCTGGGCGCTTATGCCCGAAAAACAAAGAACAAAACTTAATAAAATTAATAATTTAGTGTTTTTCATCTTTTGTATGATTTAAAATTTTGTATTGCAAATATAATCATTCAAACCGAAAAAA